>PXQO01000076.1:18704-41157 GCA_003021285.1 Halobacteriales archaeon QH_2_65_14
GACGGGCTGTCCGTCAGCCAGCCCCGGAGTCAGGGGACAGCGAACGAGTCCCTCCGACTCCCGACGCGAAAGCCACCTGAGAAAGCCCACTCTTAGAAAAGAGCGGGCGTGGGGCTTTCAAGCCGGGAGCGCGACACTCGGGAGTCCCACTGGCAAGCCCACGAGTTTACTCGTGGGTAGCTGACGCCCCGGCATGTTTTTTACGCTCCCGTCTGGTAGTCAGTAACATGACCGACTGTTCACACTGCGGGGGCCGGGTTCTGACGGCGATGGAGGCGTGCCCACACTGCGGACAGTCCCTCGCCGACGTGGGCACTGACGCGGGGAGCGGAGACGACGAGGAGTCCGCCGGGGATGGGGAAAAATCCCTGGAGTACAGAAACGTCAGCAGACGGGAGATGCTGGCCTACGGGGGCGGGTCGGCGGTGGCGACGTGGGCCGCGGCAGGTGCGGGGTGGTTCGCGTTCATCTACGAGCAGACCGGACCCGAGGAAGACGTCGTCCGGGAGTACGTCAGCGCGCTCGACCGGTCGCACTTCTATACGGCGAGCCAGCTCTTCCACGAGAACGCGCCGGGGGAGGCCTGGACCGCCGAGGAACTTCCCGACGTCGACCAGGTCGACCTCTCCGTCGAGGAGGCGGAGGTCACCGACCGCGAGGAGGACGTCGACATCGACGGCGTCCAGGAACTCGCGCTCGTCGTCGCCGAAATCTCGATGGAGACCAGCCTGGAGAGCCAGACCATGGAAGTCGCGTTCGTCGTCGCGCTCAACGAGGACGGCGAGTGGAAGCTCTGGCGGGACCGATGACGTCCTCCGCGCCGAGAGCGTGTCAGTAGTCGCCCGGGTCTTTGGAGTCGTACTCGCTACAGTCCTCCTCGTTCGGACCGAGCGTCGAGTCCCCGGAACAGGAGAAGGCACCGTCGTCGACGTAGACGTGGCCAGTGACCGTCACGCCGTCCAGGTCCACGTCACCGTTCTTGGCGACGACGGCTCCCTCGATGGTGCTATCGCCGTCGATGTCGATGTTCGTGTTCGGCTGTGCCACCACGTCACCGTAGACCTCGCTCTGGTCAGTAATGACGATGTCGTCGGAGTCGGTCGTGATGTCGCCGGTCACCGTCGCATCGTCGAGATTCACGTCCCCGTCCGTGTCGATGGTCCCGACGAGCGTCGCGTTGTCGATGTCCACGTCGACGCTGGTCACGCCGGGGTCCAGGTCGATCTCCTCGAGGACGTCACAGACGAGGACGTCCCCGTCCACGAGGTCGAGGTCGTGATGCTCGTTGATCTCTTTCTGTGCCCACTCGCAGAGATGGTCGGCCTCGAACGGCACTGCATCGACCGTGAACGTGTGCAGGGTGTAGCTCGTATCCTCCTCGTACCAGATCAGCTTAACCTCCTCGGCAATCGGGATGACCTCGATTTCCTGGCCCGCACGGAGGTCCTCGCTGTGCAGGACCTCCTCGTCGACCACGCCGAGCAGTTCCGTCTTGTTCCCCAGTGTCGCGCTCCCGCTGTGGTATTCGAGCTGGTACGTGAAGCCGTCGCCGCGCTGGATGAGGTCGACGGCGACTTCGGGTGCCGGGTCGTTCGTGTCGGACAGCCCGAAAATCATGTAGCTGGCGATGGTAGCTATCAGCAGGACGATAGCAACGAGGAGGACGATACCGACCGCCGGAGTGAGTGCGCGCCTCGTCGACAGGTCACCGAACATCGCCGCCCCACATAACGATTCCGCAGGAATACCTGTCTGCCCGTTGCCGAAGCAACTCGGACAGCAACCCGTAACGACTGGACAGACACGTCATCAAAACGCTCTGTCTCTCGTCAATCACGTTTCACAGTTCTAGGGGCTCTCCGGACAAAAAAGCTGTGCCTTCTGAACAGACCGGGTGCCCCACTGCCCCGCGTTCACCACGGCTCGTCTTTCAGCCCGAGGGCGTAGGCGAGTCCGTTGGTCGCGACGTGGAGGATGGGCGTCAACACGACGACGACGGCGAGAACGGGGGGCGTGAACGTCCCGGCGAACCAGGAGAGTCCGGCCGCGAGGTCGACGAGCGCGGCCAGGGCGAGCGCGCCGACGACGAAATCCAGCTGGTCGACGCCGGGGAAGGGTGCGCCCCGCTCGCGCCCGGTCCGGCGTTTCAGGAACGACGCGCCGATGTCGCCCAGCATCGCTCCCAGGGGAAAGGCGACGACCATCGCCAGCGGGAACTCGGGGACGGAGACGCCCAGCAGGTCCGCGGCGGTCGGCTGTATCGCGTCGAGCACGAGCGCCAGCGCCGCGCCGGCACCCCAGCCGACAGCCGTTCCGCGCCAGGTCTTACCGTCGCCCAGCAGGCGACGCCCGCCCATGGTGCGGCCGGCGTCGATGGGGCGGCCACCGCCCGCCAGCACCGCCGCGTTGTTCGGGACGTACGCCGGCAACATCGTCCAGAACGCCGTCACCACGACTGCAAACAGCTCCATATCCGGCCCGTCGACCGGGGTGTTCTTAATGGCCCCGTTCTCGACGTGGACCACGGAAGACTCAAGCCCGTCCGTTCCCAGGAGCCGGACATGGAGCGGACGGACGCCGGAACGCCGGTCGGCGTGGACGACCCCTACTCGTTCGTCGACCGGTGTGACCACCTGACCGACGAGGGACGCTGCCGGTTCGCGGTCGAGCACGGCGACCGGGACCCGGGGTTCGCCACCGAGCGGCGGGCCGAGGAGTTCCGGTGTCCGGTCGCCGGCGACCCCGACGAGGCGGGACCGACCGGCCCCTGGGAGTGGGAGGACTGCCCGCATTTCAGGTGTCGGAACCGCGACCGGGAGTGTGCGCGCTGTGGACTCACCGAGGAGCGGATGGCCCACGACGACGAACGGCCGTTGCTCGAAGAACACCACCTCTCGTACGCCGACGAGTCCCCCCGCGGGTCTGGTGTGACCGCCCACGAAATCACGGTCTACCTCTGTCGGTGGTGTCACGCGAAGGTCCACAACTCCTGGGCGCGGGTCGCCGACGACGTCAACCCCGACCCCGAGGCGAGCGCCGAGCGGGAGGCGAGGCGCGCCCGCCAGCAGGAGGAACTCGGCTTCGACTCCGCCGCCGACCGGTACGGTCCGTCCGAGTGACCCTCCCGGGAGGCTGACTCGGGCACCCGCTTCTCTCGCCGGGTTCCGCCGTCGACGACGATCATATTGCCGGCGAGCGCGGGTTCGAGGTGTTCCTCCCAGCACGCGATAGAAACATTTATTCCGTTGTTTCAGAATGTAGTTGCTATGTTATCGAGTAACACATATCAGATACTTACGTCGGCCGCAGACGTCGGTCTCCGGCAGGTCGCACGCCCGGGCCAGATAACACAGGACGAAGCCGGGTTTCTCGTCGTCGTCGGGCTCGTCTTCCTGGTCGGGTTTCTCGTCATGCGGACGGGGATCAGGCGGTTCCAGACAGGTCGTCTCATCAAGAACACGGCCCCGGAGAAGGTCCGGTCGGTCGCAATCGGGCGGACCGAACTCAGGGGGAAGGCGCGCGATGCGGGCGTCATCTTCGACCAGCCGTTCACCGATGGCAAGTGTCTGTACTACAGCTACGCGGTCAAACAGTACGTCGAGACGGTGGAGGAAGACGAGGACGGAAACAGAGAGAAGGAACGCACCTGGGAGACGACGTCGAGTCACAGGCTGGCAGCGCCGTTCAACCTCGACGACGGTACGGGGGAGATTCTCGTCGTCGCCAACGCCGGCGCGGACTTCCAGATATCGGACGCCAACACGTTCACCGAGACGTTCAACGGCCGGACGATTCCGCCGGGGTATCGAAAGAACGTCGACACGAGCGCCGACATCTCGGATGCCATCTCCGAGGGCGTCGAGTGGAACCCCCACAACCTCGCAGTCAAAATCGAGTCGAAGCTCCCCTTTGGCTCGATTCCCGGGACCGGAAACGAGGTGAAACCCCGGAACAGCGGTTCACCGAAACAGCCCGATTACAGCACGTCGAGTACCAGGGGACGAATCCTCAAACGCCGGATCACCCAGACCGTGTTGCCGGTCGACGAGGACGTCTACGTCTACGGGGCGGCCAGACAGCGCAAGGACCCACAGGGGTCGAACGAACAGCGGCTCATCATCCAGGGTGACGACGACACCGGCCGGTTCATCGTCTCGGACAAGGGAGAAGACGACCTCTCCAGTACGTACACCAGATGGGGGCTCATCTTCCTGATTATCGGGCTGGCCATCAGTGCGGCTTCTGTCGGTCTGCTCGCCGACGGGTACGTGGCCACCGTCGCCCTACCGCTGTAAGGGCCAGCGGGCCGAACGCGGTCGATTCATCCCGTATGCGTCGACGCCGCCGAACGTCTCGGCCGCCTCGACCGCCCCGACGATGTCGTCGTTGCCGCTCGACCCGCCCGTAACGACCGCGACGCGTCCGTCCAGTTGCATATCCGTCGACAGCAGACCCGGAATATCAAACGTACCGGTTCCTGGCCGCCCGGGTGCAGTCGTTCGCCGGGCGGAAACCATCGCAATTATTTTCCCGCTGGCCGATGGCAGACGTATGGCAACGACGGAGTCAACCCCGGACGCCGAGACAGCCTACGAGCAACTGCTCGAACGGAGTCGCCGCCTGACCAACCTCCAGTACGCGTCGATGTACCTGAACTGGGACCAGCAGGTAATGATGCCAGAGGGGGGCGCACCCGGCAGGGCACAGCAACTCTCCGCGCTGTCGGCGACGAGCCACGAACTCCTCGTCGAGGACGACGTGGCGACGTGGCTCGACGCGCTCGAGGACGCCGACCTGAGCGACGAACAGGCCGCGAACGTCCGCGAGATTCGACGCCAGTACGAGCGCGAGGCGAACGTCCCCTCCGAACTGACCGAGAAGCTCACACAGACGGCGGCCGAGAACCAGCAAATCTGGCAGGAGGCCAAGGCCGGGGACGATTTCGAGTCGTTCGCACCACGGCTGGAGCGGGTCCGCGACCTCCAGCGCGAGAAGGCCGGCTACGTCGACCCCGACAAGAACCCGTACACGGTGCTATACGAGGGGGGCCACCCGTACGTTCCCATCGAGACGATGGAGGACATCTTCGAGACGCTCCGCGAGGAACTCCCCCCGCTGGTCGAGGAAATCCGCGAGTCCGGCCGCGACCTCGCGGACCCGTGGGAGGGCGAGTACCCCGACGACGACCAGCGTGACCTCTGCGAGGCGGCGCTTTCCTTCCTCGGCTACGACTGGGACCGCGGCCGGCTGGACACCGCACCCCATCCGTTCATGGCGGGCAGCCAGTTCGACGCCCGGGTGACGACCCGGTTCAAGGAGACCGACCCGATGGACGCGCTGACCGCCACCATCCACGAGATGGGTCACGCGACCTACCAGCTCGGGCTCCGCCAGGACGAGTACGGCACGCCCCTGGGCGCACCGCGGACGAGCATCCACGAGTCACAGTCGCGCTTCTGGGAGAACCACATCGGCCGGACGAAACCCTTCTGGGAGGTGTTCCTGCCGACGTTCACGGAGCACATCGACGGCCACGACGACGTCACCGCCCAGGAGATGTACGAGGCGGCAAACCGCATCTACCCGAACAACCTCATCCGCGTGGAGGCGGACGAACTCACCTACCACATGCACATCATCCTGCGGTGCGAGATCGACCGCGCGTTCGTCGAGGGTGAGATCGAGGTCGACGAGATTCCGGGGCTGTGGAACGACAAGATGGACGAGTACCTGGGCGTCCGCCCCGAGACCGACTCGGAGGGCTGTCTGCAGGACATCCACTGGACGAGCGGCTTCGCCGGCTTCCAGGGCTACACGCTGGGCAGCGTCGTCGCCGCACAGCTCGACGCCGCCATCCGCGATGACCTCGACGTGGACGAACTCGTCCGCGAGGAGAACTTCGAGCCCATCCACGAGTGGATGACCGAGAACGTCCACCAGCAGGGCCAGCGCTACACCACGCCGGAACTCATCGAACGCGCCACCGGTCAGGAGCTGTCCGCCGAACCGTTCGTCGAGTACGCCCGCGAGAAGTTCACGTCGCTGTACGACCTGTAACTCCCTCAGGGACTCGATTCCAGCGGGAAGTACCACCGATACCCTTTTTTCCGGAAGGCGAGTTTGCAGGGACATGACGCGCGAGGCACGGGAGGAACTCGCGGAGAAGATAGCGGGCGAAGTCGCCCTGAGCGACGACCCGGGTGCGACCGTCAAGAAGTGGCGGACCGACTTCGGTATCGCACAGACGGACCTCGCGGACGAACTGGACGTCTCGCCGTCGGTCGTCTCGGACTACGAGAGCGGCCGGCGGGAGAACCCCGGAATCGGGGTCATCCGCCGGATCGTCGAGGCACTGCTGGACATCGACGAGCGCCGGGGCGGCGAGTTCATCCGGCAGTACGCCCGCGTACTCTCGGTCGGCCTCGACAGCGACGTCATCCCCGACCTCCGGGAGTACTCCGCCAACGTCTCGCTGGAGCGCTACTACGACGCCATCGGCGCGGAGGAACTGGTCCGGGGCGACCGCGAGACTGTGGCCGGCCACACGGTCATCGACAGCATCGAGGCCATCCGCCGGCTGTCGAGCTACGAGTTCTACCACCTCTACGGCGAGAGCACGAACCGCGCACTCGTGTTCACGAACGTGACCCGGGGCGAGTCGCCGCTGGTCGCGCTCCGCGTGGTCAAGCCGACGCCCCACGCGGTCGTCCTCCACGGAATCGAGAAAGACGGCGTCTGGGAACACGCCTCGGACCTGGCCCGCATCGACGGGTTCTCGCTGGCCGTCTCGCCCGTCGACTACGAGACGATGCTCGAAGGCCACCGCAGTCTCCCCTGACGACGGAATGACCGCTGTCCCGCGTCTGGAGAGTCTGCCCCGTCCGTTCTCCCCCCTTCGCCCGGCTGTGGCGTCGCTGTGTCTGTCTCAGCCCGTGAAACAGTTCCGGCTCCACGGAGGATTTCCGGTGACTGGGTACAAGCAGGATAGCGGGGTCACCGGCCATCCCCGGCTACTCGCCGTTGTCGAGCGAGATGTACTTCGTGTCGATGATGCGCTCGTCTCCCCCCAGTCGGGCCAGCACCTCGTCGGGGACGGGGTCGTCGAGGCTGTACACCGAGAGCGCCTCGCCACCGATGGTCTCGCGGCCGTTGAACATGCCGGCGATGTTGACGTCGGCCTCGCCGAGCACGGTACCGATGAAGCCGATGACGCCCGGTTCGTCGGTGTTGCGGGCCACGAGCATGTGGCCGTGGGGGATGGCGTCGACCCGGTACCCGTCGATGCGGACGATGCGGGCGTCGTTGCCGGTGAACTGCGTGCCGCTGACGGTGATTTCCTCCTCGCCGTTGCCGACTGCGACGGTCAGAAGCGACTGGAAGTCCTCGGACTGGCGGGATTTCGTCTCGACGACCTCGATGCCGCGCTCGTCGGCGATTCGCGGGGCGTTGACCGCGTTGACCTGCCACTCCAGGGGTTCGAAGACCCCCTTGAGGGCGCTCGCGGTCACCAGGTCGATGTCCTCGCCGGCGATGTCGCCGGCGTACCGCACCTCGATGTGCTCGACGCGCCCGTCCAGAAGCTGGACGGCGATTTTCCCCGCCGTGTCCGCGAGGTCAATGTACGGCTCGATTGCGGGGTAGCTGCTCTCGTCGACTGACGGGGCATTGAGTGCGTTCGCGACCGGTTCGTCGGCGAACGCGGCGAGGACCTGCTGGGCCGTCGAGACGGCGACGTTCTCCTGTGCGGCCTCCGTCGATGCTCCCAGATGTGGGGTGACGATGACGTCGTCAACGCCGAGCAGTGGGTTGTCGGGCGAAACCGGTTCCCGGGCGAAGACGTCGACCGCCGCGCCCCGGAGGATGCCGTCTTCGACGGCCTCGGCAAGCGCCGGCTCGTCGACGATGCCGCCGCGGGCGCAGTTGACCACGTACCCGTCTTCCAGTTGCGCGAGTTCCGCCTCGCCGATCATGTTCTCGGTCTCGTCGGTCAGCGGCGTGTGAATCGTCAGGAAGTCCGCCCGGGAGAGACACGCGTCCAGGTCGGGGACGAGTTCCGCCCCGAGCTGGCCGGCGCGGTCCTCGCTGATGTAGGGATCGAACACCACGAGTTCCATCCCGAGGCCCCCGAGCCGTTTCGCGACCTCCTGGCCGACGCGGCCGAAGCCGACGATGCCCAGCGTCTTGTCGTTGATTTCGGTCCCGAGGAACTCGCCTTTGGCCCACTCGCCGGCCGAGAGGCGGGCGTGCGCCTGGGGAATCGACCGCGCCGCCGCGAGTGTCATCGCGACCGTGTGTTCGGCCGCCGCGCGGACGTTCCCCTCGGGAGCGTTGGCGACGATGACCCCGTGGTCCGTCGCGGCCTCCAGGTCGATGTTGTCGATGCCGATGCCGGCCCGGCCGACGATCAGCAGTTCGGGCGCGGCCTCGAACACCTCGCGGGTCACCTCCGTTCCCGAGCGGACGATCAGCGCGTGGACGTCGGCGACCACCTCCAGCAGTTCCGACCCGGAGAGGTTGTACTCCTTTTCCACCTCGTGCCCGCGTTCGGCCAGCAAGTCGATGCCGGCCGACGCGATGGGGTCCGTGACGAGTACCTTCATAGACGAAGCAAATCGGGGGGCGAGGATAACGCTTGTTCTCTCGCTCTGCCCGCCTCCCGTCTGCCGGGGGCGGTCGCGGGGGGACGGGAAAACGGGCCGGTCGTGGCGGTCCCGTGCCCGCGGGGGTCAGATACATACGAATTCGGTCCCAACGGCACCACGATGACAACCGCAACGTTCGGCGGCGGCTGTTTCTGGTGTGTGGAGGCGGCGTTCAAGGAACTCGACGGCGTCCAGTCGGTCACGTCGGGGTACGCCGGCGGCCACGCCGACGACCCCACCTACGAGGGGGTCTGCTCCGGGTCGACCGGGCATGCCGAGGTCGTCCAGGTCGAGTACGACCCCGACCGCATCGGCTACGACGAGTTACTGGAGGTGTTCTTCTCGGTGCACGACCCCACGCAGTTGAACCGGCAGGGGCCGGACGTCGGAACGCAGTACCGCTCTATCGTCCTCTATCACGACGAGGACCAGAAGCGGCAGGCGCGGGCCTACGTCGAGGCGCTCGACGGGGAGTACGACGACGACGTGGTGACCGAACTCGAACCGCTGGAGACGTTCTACGAGGCCGAGGAGTACCACCAGGACTACTTCGAGAAGAACCCCAACGACGCCTACTGCCGGATGCACGCCCGGCCGAAAGTCAAGAAGGTCCGCGAGAAGTTCCGGAACAAGCTCAAGAACTAGCTCACGGACGTTCGTGACTATTTTCGGCCTGACCCGAAATTATCGCCTGTTTCGGCCCCTGTAACGGGATATGTGTGACTGCATGGCGGTAAAGAATCACGATCGAACGCCTCCTCCGCGGGGTAGAAGTGCGCCGCGTGCACGAGTCGGGTCTCGCGGGCGTTCAGGTCGTCGGCAAGCGAGAGCGCGCCCTCGCGGGTCATGTGTTTCGTGCCGAACGTCCGCGGGACGCCCTCGCTGTCGTGGTGTGCACCCCCGAGCGGGTGATACTCACAGAGGTCCGCGGGGACGATTGCGTCGGCGAGAAACAGGTCCGGGTCGGCGAGGACCTCGCACGATTCCCGGGGGATGTCGTAGGCGGTATCGCCCGACACCGAGAGTTTCGCGCCGGTCTCGGGGTCCTCGACGGCCAGGCCGTAACACAGAAGCGGCGGGTGGACCACCGGGACGAGCGTCACCTCGAACCCGCAGACCTCGAACGGTTCGAGCGGCGTCTGCGGGTGGACTGTCACCTGGTCGAGATACGCGTAGTCGCTGGCAACCGTCCCGGCGACGCTCTCGCCGGTTTCGGGGTCGGTCTCGTCGGCGGCGTACACGGCGAGGTCGTCGAGCAGGCGATAGCAGTTCCCGAGGCCGTCGAGGTGGTCGAAGTGGACGTGGGTCACGATGCCCGCGTCGGGCAGGGGGACTTCCTCGCGGAGGAACTGATGGCGGAAGTCCGGGCTGAAATCGACGAGCAACGACTCGTCGGTCCGGTCATTGTGGACGTGCACCGAGAACCGCGTGCGTTCGACGCCGCCCGCGGCGGTCATCGTCGCACCCTGGTCGCGCAACCTGCGACGTAGCGCCTCCGGTGGGTCCCGCGCCGTCCGGCAGGTCTCGCACTTGCACGCGACGGTCGGCGTGCCGGTCGTGTCGCCCGTCCCGAGCAGCGTTACCTCCATCAGGTCGCCCTTGCGACGGGCGAAGGAAAAGCACGACGGACCGACGCCGACCGCGCTGATGTGCCATTCAAACCGTGCTGATTGTTTTCGTGACCAGGACACGCACACCCCCATTTCGCCGTCTCATAGTGGTTGTTGTGACTCGTTTCGGCCCTGCCTGGAATTATCGACGTTTTCGGCGGCTGAAACGAGCGAGGAGTGACTCCACGGCAGTAACTAATCACAACAACCACTATCACACACCTGGACTATGACAGCACGGCGGTAAAGAGTCACAATAACCACTATCAGTCGGGAGAACTCCGCCTCCAGACAGCCGTTCAATAAGTCCGGAAATATTACATTTTCGCCCACGGGAGTTGTCACCTCCATCCGGGAACGTCCGTCTGCCCTCACCCGGACCGCTGGCGAGTCAAAAGCTGCTATCCGGACGGAATCTCTCAACACAGGGAGATATATGGACTCCGTTTCGTTCGGCTGTCTGTCGTAACGCTAAAGAGTCAAACAGTCGTTCTAATACATAAGATGAATAACGCACGTTTCGTCCGGAGGTGGTGTTGTGGGTGTTGAGATACGCGAGTCGCCCGTCTCGGACGAGGACTTTGCGGAGATGGAAGCGTTCGTTCGTGACTACCTCGCTGCGAGCGTCGCAAACGAGGACGAGGGCGGCCGGATGCGCTGGTATCCGTGGCACTCCGCGGAGTACCGGTTCAACCACATCCGGAACGTGGTCGAACTCGCGGAGAAGATCGCCCGCCAGGAGGGCGCGAACGTCGACGTCACGCGCGTCGCGGCCCTCTTTCACGACATCGCGAAACTCGAAGTCGACCAGGACGTCCACGCCGAGGAAGGTGCTCGTATCGCCAGGGAGTATCTCACGACGCGGGGGGACTACCCCCAGTCGTTCATCGACCAGGTCTGTCAGTCCGTCCGGGACCACTCCTACCAGGGCGACCTGGCGGACCTGCCCCTGGAGACGCAGTGTCTCATCGAAGCGGACATCCTCGACAAGATCGGCGCGAACGGAGCCGCCCTGATGTTGTTGCGCATGGGCTACGAGTCGCGCACCCACATGGACACGGCGGAGATGGTGGGGCGCGTACTCGAACGCGGCGAGGAGGCCAGAGAGCGCGTCCGCAACCAGACCGCGAAAGACATTGCGGACCGCCGGCTCAAGCGCGTCCGGTGGTTCAAGGAGTGGCTCGAAGCCGAGGTCACGGGCATGGACGCCTAGACGAACGCCGTCGCGCCGTCCCACAGGAAGAAGACGCCAAAGCCCACGAGGACGAGCGCGCTAGCGCCCGCGACCAGCGGCGCGAACCTGTCGACGCGCTCGTCGGCCGCGACGAGCGTCGCCGGAAAGCCGAGTATCCAGACGACGATGCCGCCGAACAGCCCTGCGAGCAGGGCGATACTGCCCGTCTCCACGACGACGAGACCGGCGAGGGAGTCGCCGACGTACGGCGTTTGTCCGAGCACGTCGATGCGGCCGGGGTCGAGCAAGCCGACGCCGACGGTCAGCCAGAACAGTATCTGGTAGGGGTTCGTCAGCGCGAGCACGAACGTCTTCCGGAACCCGCGGCTCACGTCCGGCACGTCCGTCCCCGACAGGGCCGTCTTGGCGCTCCGCACCGCGTCGAGCGCGAAGTACAGCATCAACCCGCCGCCCACGATGACCATCGCGCTACGGAGCCGCGGGAACCGTTCGACGACGGTGACGGCACCGGCGAGCGCGAGTAGGAAGAAGACGACGTCCGCAAGCATCGCTCCCAGGCCGGCCTTGAATCCCGCACTCCAGCCGCGAACGACGCTCTCCTCTGCGATGATGGCGTTCATCGGCCCCGTTGGTGTGTATAAGCGTGATGAAGCCAATCTGGGACGACGAGCGGGAGGACTGGGACGACCGGTGTGAGAACGGGAGACCCGGGTGACTGCTCACGACGACCGGCGGCTGACGACGTACTCCTCGTCGTCACGAATGCCGATGATGGCCCAGTCGTAGTCGGGGTCCGCCCGGGTGAGGCGTCGTTCGAGTGCCCCGACCCGTTCCGCCCAGGTGACGAAACAGCGCAACTGGCCCGAAGAGGCGGGCGGGTCGTCGGGCTCGGCCATCGGCGTCACCTGTACGACGCGCCACTTGCGTTCGGCCCGCATCTCGCCCCCGGCCGTCGACACTGCGTATCCGAGGTCGGTAAAAATCGATTCCGCCTCCTGCATGAGAGTCGTGTTAACAGTCCCCATTCGCGTTGGGCTTCGACGGGTGGGGTATTAAACGTACCTAAATGATAGTCGAAAAATACGTTTGCCGGTGAACGCGACAGTCGCGTCAGAGAAGGGAGTACTCGTATGCGGCGACACGCTCTTTGGTTACTCGTGTGCGGCGTCCCACTCTTCGGCTTTGGTGCGGTTGCTACACCGGTTGCAGTGGATGCGGCCCATCGAGTCGACGGCGTTGTCGGTCGTGTTGCAGTTGCTACAGACGAAGCCCCAGCGCACCTGCCGGTTCGGGTCGGCGTAGACGACGTAGAACGGCCCTTTCTGTCCGCGCGTTCCCTCGGTGCTGTCGACGTAGAGCGTCTCCTGGTTGGGACCGACGACGGTATTCATGGCGCGACGTACGTCGTCGAGAGCCAAAGATGTTCGCGATACGGTCGACAGCACCACGTCGCCCGGACCGGGGCGGGCAGTGTCGTCCAGGCTGGACCGGGTCGGCGTGCCGAGGCTCTCCTCGTCGACCGCTAATTGGAGTTCGCCTTGAACGCAAGCGAGGAGTTCAAGAGGGGTGGCCTGCTATCGACGCACAACGATGCCGGAAAGTGACGCGGACCCCGAGGTTCCTATCGTCTGTCCCGAGTGTGAAACGACGACGCGCATCCCGATAGAGGACGTCGCCGACAGCCTCGAACGGCACAACGAGGGAATGCACGACGGCGAGGAGGTCGCACAGGTCGACCCGGACATCGCGGAGGAACTCGCGGACCTCGTCGCGGAAGACCTCGGACTCCTGTAGGCGGGCCGCTACTCACTGCCGGCTCTCAGTTTTTCCCGCCCGTCGCTCGGCCCGGGACCGCGTGTTCGCCGAGATGTCCGAAGCGGTCGTCGTCACCGACCGCGAGCGCCTCCTCGACAGCAACCGAACGGCCGACCGGACGTTCGGTATCGACGCGTCGATGCTCGCCCGTCCCGTCGAGGACGTCCTCGGGCGCGAAGCCGGCGAACCGTGAACCACGAACCACGAACGCTTAGGTAGCCACCGCGCCGAGGGGCACGTATGGACTCGGAAACGCTCGCGGAACTGCAGGAGTACCTCGAAGCCGAAGCGGCGCGCGACAGACCGGCCGAGGAGACGCCGGACGTCGGCGTCATCATGGGGTCGGATTCGGACCTGGACGTGATGATGGGGTCCGAAACTGGCCGGCCCGGCGCGTTTGATGCGTTCACGGACCTGGGCTTCGCCGAGCAGACCAGCTACGACGACCCGCCCGAGGCGCGGTTCACGTTCGAGACGTTCGTCGTCTCGGCCCACCGGACGCCGGAACTCATGTACACGTACGCCGAGACGGCGGCCGACCGGGGGCTGGAGGTCATCGTCGCCGGCGCGGGCGGCAAGAGCGCCGACCTGCCGAACATGACCGCCTCCATCGCCTACCCCCTGCCGGTCATCGGCGTCCCCGTCCAGGAGAAATCCGTCGCCTCGGTCGTCGGGATGCCCCAGGGCGCACCCATCGTAGCCGTCGACGCCGGCAAGTCGTTCAACGCCGCGCTCTCGGCAACACAGATTCTCGCCCGCAAACACCCCGAACTGCACGACCGATTGGTCGAGTATCACGACGGTCTCCAGGAAGACGTCGCCCGGACGTCCCGGGACCTGCATTCGCTCGGGACTCCGGAGTTCAAGCGTCGGCGCGAGGAGTGACGACTGGCGAGCGAGTGCGCTACAGAAGGCCGAAAACGGCGACTCGTCGCGTTAGCGACCCGTGTCGTCTACGCGGTGCAACCGTCCGGATTGCAACGCGTCGTGCTACGCTCGAACTAGCCAGCCGACCAGTCGATTGCTCCGGACAATTGCGTCTCCCCGTTGGCGTGCTGTGAGCATATAACGGGCCGACGCTGAAGACGGATTCACGCGGTTTTCGGCCGCTCTATCCGAGTTCGTGACCGTTCACAGTCGTTTTCGCTCCGAAACGGACAGCGACGACTGTTCGGTCGAACTGACGGGCAGATGGGACAGCCACAGCGCGTGAATCTCGTCATCCCGTACGACGACTCGCCGTTACTCGTCCCCCCGCGATACCGAGTGTGTGACGCAGTCCTCCGTCGTCACGTCGCCATCGTACCGGAGTATCCCACAGTTCTGCGTGGCGTCAGGGTCTCCCGAGAACTCGTCCTCGTCGGCGACCTGGACGGTCATCTTCATATCAAGACACTCGCCGGGCGCGAGCCCGCCGTAGGAATCGTTCGTCGCCTCGACGACGCCGCCGGAGACGCTGGCCGTCCAGTTCCCGCTTACCGACACGAACGAGATGCCGTCGGGCAGGTCGTCCTCGATGGTCAGGGGGGCCGTACACTCCTCGTCGTTCAGGTCGGGGTCGCTACACACCTCGAAAGCGTAGGTCCCCTGCTGGCCGTAGTGGAACTCGCCGCCGGTGGTCTTCTCGATGGAGAGGGTACAGTCCTCGCCGCCCTCGGTGATGCCGTGTCGGACACAGTCCTCGGTGACGAACGCGCCGTCGTGGAACAGTTCCGCGCAGTTGATCACCGAGTCCGAACCGCCCGGGAACTCGTCGACGGCCGCCACGTCGACGGTCATCTCGAAGGTCAGACACTCGCCGGGCGCGAGCCCGCCGTACGTGTCGTTGGTGAGTTCGACGACGCCGCCCCCCGTCGTGGCCGTCCAGTCCCCACTCACGTCCACGAACGTGAAACCGTCGTGGAGCGCGTCCTCGACAGTGAGCGGCCCGGTACACTCCTCGTCCTGGTCGTTGCACACCTGGAAGACGTACGTTCCCTGCTGGCCGTAGTGGAACTGGCCTTTCGTCTCCTTCGAGAGCGAGAGGTCACACGGTTCCTGCGCCTCGCAGTCACAGTCGGCGTTGAGGGCGCGCGCCCGCCCGGCGAGGTTCAGGCCGGAGACGACGCCCTCGTTGTCCGCGACGGTGATGGTCAGGCAGTTGTCCCCGGCCTGGAACAGTGCGGGGTCGGTGTAGGTTTCCTCGATGGGGTCACTCGTGTGACTCCCGTCGCCGCTGTAGGACAGGGAGGTGCCGTTCAACTGGACGTCGGTAATCTCGTCGTCGGCCCACGCGCGCAACGAGAGTTCGGGCTCCTGGAACCCCTCGTTCAGGCACAAGCAGTACTCGTACTCGAACGCCTCGTCGGCGTCGCTCACCAGCCCCTCGCCGGCGTCCGGGTCGAAGGATATCCAGTTGCTGTCGTCGAACGGGACCGGGAAGCGGGCGTCCGAGAAGACGTCGGCGTCCCGGGGAACCGGGCCGGAACTCACCGGGTCGGCGACGACGTCCCAGTCGTCGTCGGTATCTCCCGGGTCTATCTCCCCGCCCGCCGCCTGGTCCTACCCCGTGTTGAGGTCGAACTCGACCGGCGGACAGCCGTCCGGCCGCGTAATCCGGGTCGTCACACAGTCCTCGGTCTCGAACGTGCCAGCGTGGAACAGGTCCGCACAGTTGGTCACCGAGTGAGTCGGATCGCCGGGGAAGTCGGCGGCGGGCGCGACCTCGACAGTCATCTCGACGGTCAGACACTCGCCGGGGTCGAGACTCGCGGTGTCGTTTGCCAACTCGACGACGCCACCGGACGCCGTGGTCGTCCATCCGGAATCGACCGACGCGACGGAGATGCCGTCCGGCAAGTCGTCCTCGATGGCGAGTTCGCCGGTACACGCCACTTCGCTGTCGTTACAGACCTCGAAGACGTACGAGGCGAGCTGGCCGTAGTGGAACTGCCAGCCGACGCGCTTCTCGAGTGTGAGTTCGCACGGATGTTCCGTGACCTGATGGGTGACACAGTCCTCCCCTACAACCGCTCCGTCGTGGAACAGTTCCGCACAGTTTGTCACCTCGCCGGGTGGGTCACCCGGGAAGTCGTCGGCGGGCGCGACGTCGACAGTCATCTCGAAGTCGGTACACGCGCCGGGGGCGAGACCGCCGGTCGTGCTGGTGACCTCGACGACGCCACCCGCGGCGGTTCCGGTCCAGTCGCTCCCGACGATGGAGGCGAAGGTGATGCCGTCGGGCAGTTCGTCCTCGACGGTCAGGGGACCCGTACACACCTCCTCGCCCTCGTTACAGACCGTGACGACGTAGGTACCCTGCTGGCTGTAGTGGAACTCGCCGTCGGTCTCCTTGCTGAACGAGAGGTTACAGTCGTCGTGCGTGATGTCGTGTCCGACGCAGTCCTCCGCCACGACCTGGCCGTCGTGGTGGAGCCGTCCACAGTTCTCGACCTCCTCGGGGACCTCACCGGCTGGAGCGACAGAAACGGTCATCTCGACGGTCAGGCACGCACCGGGCGCGAGACTCCCGTAGCTGTCGTTTTCCAGCTCGACGATGCCGCCGCCGGTGCTGGCCGTCCAGTTACTGCCGCCCACGGAGTCGAAGGAGATGCCGTTCGGGAGGTCGTCTCTGATGGTGAGGGGACCCGTACACTCGCCGTCGCCGTCGTTGCAGACGTCGAAGACGTAGGTCGCCTGCTGACCGTAGTTGAACGGCCCGAGCGTGTCCTTCGAAAGCGAGAGGTCGCACTCGCCGGAATCGTCGTGTGTGATGTCGTGCGTGACGCAGTTATCGCCTATGGGCCGGTAGTCCTCGCCGTCGTACTGGAGCTGAGCGCAGTTCTCGACCTCGTGTGGCGGTGAACCGGGGAACGCGCCCGCGGAGTCGACCGTGACGTCCATCTCGAAGGTGAGGCACTCGCCCGTGTCGAGCGTCCCGTAGCTGTCGTTTTCCAGCTCGACGACGCCGCCCCCCGTCGTTGCCGTCCAGTTACTGCCGCTCACGGAGTCGAAGGAGATGCCGTTCGGGAGGTCGTCGACGATGGTAATCGTCTCCGTGCAGTCCTCCTGGCCGAAAAACCAGCCCTCTTGGAGGCTACAGACCTCGAAGACGTACGTCCCGGTCTGCCCGTAGTGGAACTCGCCGTCGACGCTCTTATTTACCTCGAGTTTGCACTCGTTTTGCAGCGACGAACACCCGGCCAGGCCGGCCATCCCCCCTGCGCTGACCGTCGCCAGCACTTCCCGCCGGGTCAGTTGGCTGCCAGTGCCGTCCGTCCCGTCTCCCGTCATCGCCGACTCCTCCCCTCGCTTCGACACCTGTCGGCGTTCGTCACATCGGTCGACTCCGTTTCTGTCACTGTTCGTCCCGTGTCGTGTCGTCGAGTTTCGTCGGTAACTCTGTATTTTCTCATCGTTTGCCCCCTGTACTGGAGCCGGTCGCACGGCGATCCGCCCCGGATTCCCCTGCCTATCGTCGCCGCTCGCCGGACCCACGTACTGTCACTGGATTGTGTATTCCCGAACAGTATACCAGATGATATGTATCTCGTGCCGGACTGAGTACATAAACGTTCGCCCTGATTCGTCTGCCACGAGTGACAATCGGACCAGCGTGCAGTAGGAAAACCGACGAGCCGTCGGTGACGTCGGGTACCCGGCGCTGGCACGGAACCGGTCGCGGTGCAATCGTCCGGACCGCGGTTCCCACTGGGTGCTACGTTCGAACTAGCCATCCGACCTGTCGACGGTGTCCGGACCATTGCATCCGCTACTGGTGACCGCTGAGAGTATATAAATGGAACACGCTGTCGTCGAATCCGGACGGATACGCGCCAGTCCGCCCCATTTTACGCCCGCCACGTGCCCGGATTCTCGAATCCGTGAGAACTCGGGAGTGTTAAACGTTCGAAGATTTTAAATAATAGTTCTTTCGGGCGGGAAACCGGAACAGGAGGTGCAAGGTGACGGGCAGAGGAGGGCAGGATGGCTCGACACGGCGAATCGCGGGGTAACATTGACCACGACGGAGCGAGAACAGGACAGTCTAGTAACTCATGTTACTAAACGGCGCGGAGGATGTCACGTAGCGAGTCCAACTACCGAAAGCGCGGTAACTCGCGTTCGTCCTGAAAGCCCCACAGCCGAATGGGTGCAGTCTCTCACACGTCGCGTTTGAGGACCTCGACGCCCGGGAGTGACTTGCCAGTCAGTGCGTTGATGTACGCCCCGCCGGCGATGGAGACGTGCGAGAAGTCCGATTCGTTCATCCCGTACATCCCGATGGCGCGGGAGGTGTCCCCGCCCCCGACGACGGAGAAACAGTCACACTCCCCGATAGCTTCGAGGACCCGGACGGTGCCGAGGCTGAACCGTTCGTCCTCAAACATCCCGAGGGCCCCCTTGACGAAGGTCGCCGACGAGTTGGCGGCGATGTCCGCGAACTGTTCTGCCGTATCCGACCCGACGTCGAGATAGTCGTGGTCGCGCTGTTTCACCTCGGCAGCCGTCACTTCCGCGCGCTCGCCGTTCCCGTCAGCGTACGCCAGGTCTGTCGGGTACACGAGGTCGCTCGGATGGTTCTCGATGAGCGACTGTATCTTTTCCCTGTTCGCCCGCCACTGGCTCTCGTAGAGGTCGTTCTCGTCGATATCCCGGCCGACGTCGTGCCCCATCGCGCGCAAGAAGAGTTCGCCCACGATGCCGCCCAGCAGGAAATTGTCGACCTTGTCCTGCAGGACTGTCATCACCTCGATGACGTCTGTGGCCTTCTTGCCCCCGGCGACCATCGTCACCTCGCCGTCGAACTCGCGGGTCGCAATCGCCGAGTTGGCCTCGTACTCCGCGACCATGACCCGTCCGGCATGCGAGTCCATCCTGAGGGGGAGTCCGACGATGGATGCATGCTTCCGGTGTGCCGTCGAGTAAGCGTCGCCGACGTACGCGTCGAACTCGGGCGCGAGCGTCGTAACCAGGTCGCTCCGTGCGTGTTCTTCCGGTTCGCGCTCCGGAAGTTCGTCGTCAGTCATCCGGACGTTCTCCAGGAGAATGACCTCCCCCGGTTCCAACCCCCGAATGGCATCGAGCGCCGTCTGCCCGTACGTATCCGGGACGTACTCGACGGGATGGTCGAGGTGATCTTCGAGGATATCCGCGTGTTGTTCCAGCGTCACGAACGTATCCCTCCCCGGGCGGCCCTGGTGAGCGAGCAGTGCGACGCGGTGGCCGGCTTCGACGAGGTCACTGACCGTGTTCGCGTGTCGGGAGAACCGGCGGTTGTCGGAGACGACGCCGACCGAAACGGGCGAGTTGAGGTCCAGTCGGGCCAGCACCCGCTGGCCGTCTTCGAGGTCGTCCAGTGTCCGATAACTCATTGCTCTAGTATCCGGCAACCACCTACTAGTATACTCCGAAGTTACGGAGTTATGACATGGGGACCGTCAGAAGGGCTGATATGTGTACCGACAGGAGATTCGGCGTACCGGCCTTCCGAAGTCGTTAAGGAGTCGTTGGACCAACCGCCGGACATGCAGAAGCTCATCATTCGCGGGGACCCCGACATCCGGAACGGTGCCGTCATCGAATACGACGGCTCGGAGTACGTCTGCTTCGGGATCAACCGCCAGTGTGACTGGTACGGCCCGGACAGGCCACAGCTCTGGTGTACCATCGGGTCCGAAGAGGAACGCGAGGACTACGAACGGCGCCGGTATATCCCGATGCACCTCGACGTCGAGGCCGTCGACGCCGAGGAGATAACCGTCCTCCAGGCCTCCGCCTGATTCTCCTGTCGGTCCTCTCGTACCACGCTAGACGCCTTCCTGTGGCTTCTCATTCCCCGAGGCGGTCCTGGTCGACATCGTAGATGACGACGTGCTCCCAGGATGCCGCCACCGAAACGGCGTCGAGTTCGTCCACCGTTACCTCGAACGCGAAGGTGTTTCGCTCTGCCGGGCCGACGTAGACATACTCGACGTCGTACTCGGCGAGTAGCTGGCGCTGTTCGCCCGGGGAACCACCGTACATCTGCCGGACATCCTGGACGCGCTGGTCGTAGATGTCGCGTCCGCGGTACTGCGCTTCGTGGCTCCAGCCGGCGACGGTGGGGATGCCGGTGAGACTCGACGGCGCTGCTGCCCCGTCACCGGCCGTCGAATTCCAGGTGTATCGCGCCGGCGCAGCCGTGAGGACCGTGGGCTGTCCGCTCCTGTCTTCGAGCCACCGGATAGCCGGTGTCTCCTCGGGGTAGTGGACCTCCAGGTACGCCGTCGCGTCGAGCGTTGTGCCGACCGCGTCTGTCGTCTCGGTTCCATCGGTCACGTGGCCGTGGAGTGCGAACGCGGCGTAGGGCACGGTGACAAAAACGAGTACGACCAGCAAGACAGTGCCAGTGGCGCGGAACCGTTCACCGTCGACCGAGGGCAGGTCTGGCCAACCGGCCGCCAGCCGCGGCAGGATGACGGCAGTCGCAATCGCCCAGAACAGCCAGACGTGAACGTACGGTTTGAAGATAACGTTGAACCGCTCGCCCTCGATGCTCACGAACTCGACCAGCAACACGATTCCCGCACCCGCGACGACGAGGAGCGTCTCGAACCCGACGTCACCGGTCCGGAGGAGCCACCAGCCAGCGAGGACGAGCAACACCAGCAAACCGAGAAGCGGCCAGCCCAGCACTGCAGTGATGGCGACGAGCGTGCCACCGATTACGAGCACGAGCCCCGGCCTGCCCATCCCGTACTGGCCCGCGATAGCCCGGGCGACGTACGCCCCGATAGCCGCGAGAAAGGCACCGAAGACGACCACGAACGGCCCCAGCGGCGTCCACCCGCCCCAGTATTCGATGGACTGTCCGGGACCACCGAGAATGACCGTCGTCCAGAACGGCAACGTCCACACGATGCCGCCGACCAGGACGACGCCGGTAATCGCGACTGTAAGGAGGAGCCGGATTCCCTCCGTCCGGAGTCCGGGAGGGCGGTCGACCGATTCGACGGGACCGCGAACCGTCTCGGGGAGCAACTGGCGGGGAGACTCCGGGGCAAAGAAGATGGCGAGCGCCGTCAGTCCGAGAACCGTCGGCAGCGACCAGAGGTTGAGAAAGCCGACCAGCCCCACGAGTGGCGGCAGAAAACCCACCAGCAGGATTCGGCGGTGATTGAGGGGTGACCGCCAGGCGGCAAGCAGTATTGCCGCCGCGAGCAGGGTAAAGGGCTGGCTCATCATGTGGGCGTGCAGGTCGCCGTTGAGCCAGGCGAACAGCGGGAACTCGGTCGCGGCCAGGAAGCCGCTGTCGGGAACGTGCGGTTCGACGGGGATGACCCGACTCGCGTCGAAGTAGTGAAACCGGTCCGGCGTCCAGCGGGCGACCCCATCGGCAAGCCCGAGTGTCGAGACCACCCACTCGGCAGCACCCGACGGAAGTTGCCACGCCAGGAGACGAACGAACGTCTCCAGATTGCTCGCGATGCCCACGAAGAAGGCACCGAGTGCACCGGCAACTCGCCGCCTTGCGCCGTAGGGGATTGCGATGGATGCCGCGAGCCCGTACGCGGCGGTCACCAGCGTCGCGTAAAATCCCGCCAGTGCGAGGTTGTAGGCGTACGCCGTCCCGGTGGCCGTCAGCGTCGCGAGCAACGACGAGAGCAGGTGACCGCCGTAGTAGTACTTGACAGGTTCGCCGGCGAACCACATCGACTCGGGCGGCAACGACGAGGAGCGGTCGAGCGTGTTGAGCAGACCGAAATCGAGAAACTTCTCGCCAATCGACAGCGGGAGCGGCGCGGCGGCGGGGTCGAAACTCCGGATTATCACGACGAGCACGAAGCCAGCGACGAACACGAGCGCGGTTTCCACAGCACGCCCCAGGTCCGGTGGTTCGTCGGTTCGGTCGAAGGTAAACACGGAGAGGGAAATAAGCACGACCAGGCCCGCGAGGACCGCCGGCCACCCGAAAGCGACGTGCCCCACCAGGTGGCCGACCACGGCCAGCACGGCGAGCGCGACCGGGATAGCGAACGCACAGTACTCGGTGTCCGGCAACAGCCACGCTGTAAAGGGAAACGCCGCGACCCCGAGCCCCAGGAACGTTCCGACCCAGAGGACGACCAGCCCGACCTCCATCACCTAATCCGCGGTCAGCGGACAATAAACCTCTTGTGAACTCCGTCCCGGACGACTGTAGGTGTCCCGTGTCCCGCTGGCGTCCCGTG
>PXQO01000076.1:41245-43002 GCA_003021285.1 Halobacteriales archaeon QH_2_65_14
GTCGTTTCGGCGACGAGTCCCGCCGCACGGAGTTCGCCGAGCAACCCGTGGAGGTCGCTCTCGCAAAAATCGTAGGCCGAAAGAAGCGTCCGAACGGCCATTGGTCCCTCGGCGTCCAGTTCGAGCAGGAGTGCGAGAGCCCGCTCCTCGTGAACTGCCGTCAGAAGCCCCATGACGTCATCGGGAATGGGTCCGAGCGACGCCTCCAGGGGCGACTCGTCAGTGACGGGTTCGAGTTCGTCCGTTGGGATATGCGTTCGCTCGCCCGTCTCCGGGTCGCACACCAGACTCGATTCCGCCGACTGTTTGAGCAAGAGATACCGGTTCCCCTCGCCGTCTCTCACTGGCTGGCGTTTCATCTAGCCTTCCTCCATTTGTTCGTTTCTGGACTCCTCCCCGTCGGCGGGCTTGGCGTCGGTGCTGGTCGGTCCCGATTCGCTGTTCCCATTCGTGCCCGATTCCCCGCCACCCATGTCGTACTCCCCTGCGTCGAGTTGTCGTTTTCCCTTGCGAGTGAGGTAGACACCGTAGAGGATGAGTGCACCCCCACCAAGGGCGAGCTGGCCGCCGAGGGTCGGGCGCGTCTCGAAGACGACCATGAGGAATCCGAGTGACAGCCCGAGTATCCCGAACTTGTAGACGAGGACGAGCTTCCAGAAGAACGTCTTGAACGCCGGGTCAACGTTCCGGGAGTGCGCCTGAAGCGTCTCCGGATTCGACGCCAGATTGTCCGGTTCCGGTATCTCGGGCGTCGGAACCTCCGCACGCGGTGTCTCGACCTCGGGCACACTCGCCTCCGGAACGTCGCCCGGTTCGCGTTCCTGTTCCGAGTCAGGTTCGTCCTCCCCGCGTTTTGAATCCTCTGCCTGTTTCGGTTGTCCGCCGGCGTGCTCCCGTGGCTCGCCGGGCTCGCTACCTGGGGCTCCGGGAGCACTGTCGTCGGTCACGGCCTGCACTTGGGGCCTGACCGCAAAATCGGTTCGGTTTCGTGGGCCAGAATCGGCAGTGCGGTTTTTATGTCGTTCCCGTCACAACGGGGGAACGATGACACAGCTTTCGGAGACGAGCGTCGACGTCGTCGGCGGCGGGTTCGGCGGGCCGGGTGCTGGAGAAAAACGAACAGCTGGGCGGCCGGGCGAGTCGCCTCGAAACCGACGGATTCCGGTTCGACATGGGACCGTCGTGGTATCTCATGCCCGACGTGTTCGAGCGCTTTTTCGACCAGTTCGACAGGTCGCCGTCGGATTACTACGACCTCGAACCGCTCGACCCACACTACCGCATCTTCTTCAAGGACGGCGACACCTGCGAGGTCCGCGGCGACCCCGAGTACATGCGGGAGCTTTTCGAGTCATACGAACCCGGCGCTGGCGAGGCACTCGAAGAGTACCTGGAGACGAGCGAGCGCCACTACGAGACTGCGATGGAGAAGTTCGTCTACGTCGACCGGTCCCGGCTTCGTGACTGGATCGACCTGGACGTATTGACCGCCGCTCCCGTCGGGCTTCAACTGCTCGGGTCGATGGACGGTCACGTCGCGAAGTACGTCGAGCACCCGAAACTCCAGCAGATTCTGCAGTACTCGCTCGTGTTTCTCGGCGGCGCTCCCTCGAACACGCCGGCGCTTTACAACATCATGAGCCACGTCGACATGAACCTCGGCGTCTACTACCCCGACGGCGGGATGGGCGCTGTCGTCGATGGCCTGGTGGAACTGGGCCGCGAACTCGGGGTCGAGTACGAGACGGACTGCGAGG
>PXQO01000076.1:43040-74666 GCA_003021285.1 Halobacteriales archaeon QH_2_65_14
GCGGCGAGTATCGTCCCGACACTGTCGTCGCGAACGCCGACTACGCCCACGTGGAACGCGAACTGCTCCCCGACCACGAACGCCAGTACGACGACGACTACTGGGAGTCACGGACCTACGCGCCCTCGGCGTTTCTCATGTACCTCGGCGTCGAGGGTGACGTCGACCCGCTCGCACACCACACCCTCGTTCTTCCCGAGAACTGGGACCCGCATTTCGACGAGATATTCGAGCGACCGGCCTGGCCGGACGACCCGGCGTACTACCTCTGTGTTCCCTCGCAAACCGACGACTCGGTCGCGCCGGACGGACACAGCAACCTGTTCGTGCTGGTTCCGCTCGCGCCGGGACTTCCGGATACCGAACCCGTCCGGGAGCGCTACCGGGAGAAGATTCTCGACGACGTCGCCGAAAACACCGGGGTCGACCTGCGCGAGCGTATCGTGGTCGAGGAACGGTTCTGCGTCTCGGAGTTCGCCGACCGCTACAACGCGACCGAGGGGACGGCACTCGGACTCGCTCACACATTACGACAGACCTCGCTCCTCCGGCCATCGATACGCTCGTCGGCCGTCGACGGCCTGTACTTCACCGGCTCGTTCACCACCCCCGGTATCGGCGTGCCGATGTGCCTCATCAGCGGTGAACACGCCGCCAACGCGCTCATCGAGGACCGTGAGGGGCCGGCAACCCCATAAATCCCCGCACCAGATCAAGCACTGTTCAGACGGGTGAACGAACCAGTATTAGACCCTCAACCGATACGCTAAAGACGCTAGCACAACCGGGTAACGAAAACGATGCTTCGCAGGAGTGCAGGCTGGGTAGCCGACCGCGACAGGGTGCCCAAGAGCCTGAGTGCAGTGTTCGGGTACTACGCGACGACAGGGGTCTTCGACTACCGGAGTCTCCTGCTCAAGACACAGGTCGACAGCACGATGGAGGGGATGATCGACCGCATCTTCGACGAGGTCGCCGACGCGATTGCCGAGGAGTTCGGCTACAGCGACGTCACGTTCGAGTACGATACCAAACTCCTGTTGCCGGTGGAACTCACGCTTGCGTATCTGTACCGGCACCTCGACGAGGAGAATCACGACCAGGCCGAGGAGTTCAGCCGACTCGTGACGGAGGCACTGCTCGATGGGGACATGCGCGACGCGATAAACGACGACGAGTTCGAGGACTTCGAGGTCGACGTGCCGGTCGACAGGGACGACCGCAGACGGATCGCCGAACTGGCACAGGAACTCCTGCAGGCGCGCGTCGAGGAGCGACTCGCCGAGTATCCCGACAACGTTCGGGAGCGCTACGAGTGGGCGGTCGACCGCTCGGAGGCCCACCAGGACCAGGACGACGAGTTCCGACAGTGGATGTCCGCTGCCCGCGACGGCGACGAGGAAGCCATCGAACACATCGAGTCCGAGTACAAGTATGCTACCTTCGAGGACAAGCCGGCACTGTTTACCGAGGAAGAACGCTCGTTCCCGTACCTGAAAACCCAGTACGACCGGGTGGGCGTCATCTACGACGCGATGCTCCAGGTGTATCTCGACGCCGGATTCCCGGTCGACGAGTCGTTCCGCCGGGCAATCGTGTTCGCCATCATCGGCGCACAAATCTGGCTCGACGACATCGACGATTACGAGGACGACCTGCGCGAGGGACAACTTACCCCCGTGACCGCCGAGTACCTGCTTGTCGACGGCGAACGCGAGGCCAGCAAAGCCGTCGTCGACATCAGTTACCAGTACCTCGACCGCGCAAAACAGGAGGCAACAGTCGCCGACTCGGCATTGACGGGCATCGCGGTCGAATACATCATCCGTGACGGCAGGCCCGAAATCCTTCCTGACGGACGGTGAATCGAAGTCGATTGAGCCCGCATCTCCCGGCGAGAAGCGGTCCCGCCGGGACGCTACGCAGGTTGTTTAGACACGTTTTTAACCGATAGTCAAGACGTCTCCTGTAGAGAGATGTGGTTAACAGACATCGCCAAAGACCTGGAGTCGATGGCGAAGACGGCATCTATCGGCGGGGGGTCGACCCGGAGACGGAGAAGAAGCTCCCGCTCGCGTTTCCACTCTACCTTTCCCATTCCAGTGCAGTGTCGGTCGGCGGTTCGCAGGACGTTACTCCACAGAACACGGAGGAAACGTTCGAACTGATAACCAACACGGAAGTGCCGGCGTTTCACGAACCGAGCGCACCGGCGCACATCACCCATCGAACCTGGAGGCTCGCTGATTTCGTGGCCATTCCGGAAGTGTTGAACGGTGAGAACAAGGCGCTCGTCGGGGACCTGGGCTGCGCCCTGGAGAAGATTCGTACCGACCTGTGCCCGACGTTCTTCGAGGAAAAACTGGGGATTTCCCTGAACGTGGATGGGTTCCTCGGCAGGCGCATCACGGACTTCGCCGCCGGGTATCTCCTGGAGAAGGCGGTCTTCGAGGCGTACATCATCATGAACCTCGACAGTGCCGCGGCTGAGGCGGCCAACGTCAGCGAGAAGGACCTGCTGACGCCGCAGGAAGCCAAAGAGCGGTCACTGGCAGCCCAGTATCACCTCGAAAGCGAGGTCATCTACCTCGAATACTCGGGGACGTTCGGCGGCGACGAGGCCGTGAGCTTCCTCGAAAGTATCGACGATGGGGTATCGTGGTCGAAGCTGTGGTACGGGGGCGGCCTGGACGACCGCGAGAACGTCCGGGCTGTGCTAGATGCCGGTGCGGACGCCGTCGTGGTGGGGAACGTGTTCCACGACATCGCGGCCGAGGAAGCAGCCCTCTTCGAGCAGGCACGCGAGGAGTTCGATTCGGTCCCGGAGGACCTGACGGAGTGGGTCGCGGACACAGTCGACGCTGGCGAGACGGCCGCCGCACGATACCTCTCGACGACGACCGAGGTCCCGAATCCGGAGCGAAGGGCCGTCCGATATCTCGCGACCGGCATCGAGTTTGCGTTGCACGTCGATGCTCTCGCGGCGGAGTTCTCGGAACCGGACGCGGCGACAATCGAAGGCAAACTCCGGCTCGCGTTGACGGGCGATCATCCCTTCGGAGCCGCTCTCGACGGCGATTCCTGATAGTGGCTGTTGTGACTCTTTTCGGCCCGGCGCGAAATTGTCCCTGTTTCGGCGGCTGAAACGGGCGAGGAGTGACTCCACGGCGGTACATACTCACGAACGTCCGTATCAAACCCCAGTATCTCCCGGTGATATCAGGACAGACGCTATCTGAGGTTTTTTAACACTCCCCCGTGAACACACGTCGCAATGAGAACCGAAACCCGCGACATTGTCGTGGTTGGAGGTGGGACCGCGGGATGTTTCGCGGCAGCGACTGCCGCACAGGAAGGACTCGACGTCGTATTACTCGAACGCAAAAGCGAGGACGACGGCGGACACATCGCCTGTGGCGACGCCATCAAGGGAAAGAGCACGTTCCCGGACGTCATCGACCGCGATTACCTCCGCGAGGAATCGTTCACGAACGAAAACATCCGTCGGGCGCTGTTCATGAACCCCAAGGGGAAAAACTACGACATCCCATTCGGGGGCGAAAAAGGTGCCGTCGTCGACCGGAAACGGTACGGGGAGGTGCTCTTAGAGGAGGCCGAACGGGTGGGCGCTGACGTCCAGTTCGACACCGTCGTGAAAGACGTCGTCCAGAACGGGCGGGTCAAGGGCGTGAAAGCGGTCCGCGAGGGACAGCCCGTGGAGTACGAGGCCGAGGTGGTCATCGACGCCGCAGGTGCGCTCTCGCTGTTGCAGGACAAGGTCGACTTCGACGGGACGACCTACGACACGAACGTGACTTACCAGCAGTTCTGTTCGGCATACCGGGAGATCATCGAGATACCCGAACCCGTCGAGTACGACGACGCCATCGTGTTCAAACCGACCGAAGAACTCGGCTATCTGTGGTACTTCCCCCGGACGGAGACGGAGATCAACGCCGGACTGGGCTTCCAGATGGACAAGCCGCCCATGGCACTGGTCGATGTCCTCAAACGGGACCTGGAAAACCAGCCCGAATTCGAGGGGGCGAAGGTGAAAGACAAACTCGGCGCGGCGCGGCGGCGGTATTCCCGGGGCCGCAAAGGCGGGTCACTGGGCCGCCCAGGTCGCCACCGAGGCGATAAGCGAGGGACAGGTGGACGAATCCTCGCTGTGGGAGTACAACCGCCGCGTCCAGACGGACTTCGGCAAGAAGTTCGCGGCGATGGACCTGTACAACATCTTCGGGACCGCCCACGACGTCGACGAACTGACCGACGTCGTGACGGCACTCCCCGGCCAGATGCTGGTCGACCTCATGGGCAAGAAAGGCGAGGTGTCGATGACCCTGCCCGAAAAGATCAAGGCCGGCCTCGTGACCGCGTTCAGAACCCGGGGCCACTGGGGAACGCTTCACGAGGCCTACAAGGTCAATCGGCTCGCGTCGAGAATCAAGGAAATCTACGACGACTATCCGACGAACCCCGACGGGTTCGATGCCTGGCAGGCACGACGGGACGAACTGATGGACGACCTCTACGAGATTACCGGTGCGGACCCGAAGTACTGAACGACCGGCATGGGGAGTTCGGGACGGAAAACCGCAGTTTGCCGTAACAAGTCAGACAGTTACTATTTCCTTTTGTCATTTTCGTCTTAAATTTTAACTACCATCATGTTGAGGTGCTGGTATGGAGCTGGGCCCCCGGTACATACTCGTCTTTCTGGTAGTACTGGTGGTGTCCGGAGGTGTGCTGTTCATCGCGTTCGACGCGCACCGGTCGGAGGTGACCGAGAGCGTGGAGACGGCAGTCTCGGACAGGGCCGAGACGATGGCGACGTACCTGGACAATCAACTCAGGGAGCAACAGCGCGTCATCGAATTTATGGGGCAGAAGCGTATCGTCGGGCGACACGGGACCGGCCAGCAGACGGCAACACTCCAGTCGTTCGTCGAGACGACGTCGTTCGACGGTGTATCAGTGGTAAACGAGAGCGGGACGGTACAGGCGCTCGTCACGAGCGACGAGGGGATAAAAGAGGAGATGGTCGGTGAAAATCTGAGTGACAGGATGTACGTCCAGCGAGGGCTGGACGGCGAGCAGTACATCACCAGCCCGTTTCTGGCGGAGACGGGAAACTACATCATGGTTATCAGTGCTCCCGTCGTGGTCGGCGGGGAGGTAGTCGGAACGGTGAACGGGGCCTACCATCTAAACGAGACGCGACTGTTCGGGATGCTCGGGCAGGAGGACCCATCGACTGGCGTCACAGTTGAGGCCGGAGGCGAACAGGTGTACAGCGACGCGAACCAGTTCGACGAGACTATATCGGCGCGTGCCGGCCTCCAGACGGTCGACTGGACGGTAACGGCCCACCAAGACAAAGCAGCTGTCGACCGGACGGTGGATCAGGTCGTGCTGTTTCAGGGACTTCTTGGCGTCGTGTTGCTGGGGGTGCTGGGCGGGTTCGGAGGGTGGGTATACCGGGCACAGATAAGCCGCATAAGCCGCCTTGTCGACCGCCTGAGTTCACTCGAACGTCGGGAGTACGAAGCGGATGGGTCACTCGGCGGTGCCGCCGAGTGGGACCGCATCGAGACGGCGCTCACCCGGTTGCGCGAGTCACTGTCACGCCGGGAACAGATGTTACTCGTCCACAATCGGATACTCAGACACAACCTGCGCAACAAGCTGAACGTGATACAGAGCAGAGCGGAGATACTCGAATCCAAGCTCGACGAGGAAGGCGCGGCGGAAGCCGCGTCGATTCGGACGACTGCGGCCGACCTTCTGACCCTGGCCGACCGGGCGAGAACGACCGAGACACTGCTGGACCCGCAATCGGAGGACACGGTCCGGACGGACGTGGCCGCCGAGGTACACAACCGTGCTACCGTGATGGAGGAACGGGAGCCGTCACTGACGGTGACAGTCTCGGCCCCGGAGCCCGTCTACGCGGCGTGTGGCACCGAGATCGGGACGGCAATCGAGGAACTCCTCCAGAACGTCGCCGACCACGCGGGTCCGGAGCCGACCGCGACGGTAACTGTCGCCGCCGCCGGGGAACACGTCGTCATCCGGGTCGAGGACGACGGCGACGGGATTCCCGAGGAGCAAGCCCAGGTCGTCTTTGGCGAAGCGGACATCACGCAGATGCGACACACGCTGGGCGTCGGACTCTGGCTCGTCGACTGGATCGTCGCCCGGTACGACGGAACGCTCCGCGTCCCACACTCCGAGGAAACCGGCGGCGTCGTCGAAATCGAACTCCCGCGTGCGGACGACAGGATGGACGACCCCGGGACGGAACCGGACGAGCGGGCCGATTCAGAGACGTGAAGGGGGACCGACGCTGTCGTTCCCGCCGAGACGGGTTCCCGTGTGTGGCGTGTTACTCGCGGCCCCCGCGCCAGATGAGTCAAACTCGAAGGAAGACACCCCGGATTATTCCCGCAGAACGAGGATGTATCGGGTCAGCGAGCGGTGGACGCGCCGCTCGAACGTCGCGTCGATGGTCCAGCCGGCCTCGCGGGCCTGCTCTGTCCAGGGTCTGTCGCCGACAATCACGCAACTGGGAGCGACGCGGCGTGCTTCCCGGAGTGTGGCACAGACGAGGTCGTCGAGTTCGCCTGCGATTTTCGACTGGCGACCGTAGGGAGTGTCGAAGACCACGGCGTCGACGGCACCGGTTGCGATGGGGATCGCCGACGCGTCACCCTGGACGACGTGCCACCCATCCGAGAGGAACGCGTCGAGGTTCGTGCGCGAGCCACGGACCATCTTTTCCTGTCTGTCGAGCCCGACGACACGCGCACCGACGAGGCCGGCTTCCAGGAGGATGCCGCCGGTTCCACACATCGGGTCGAGAACGGTCGCCCTGGGTCTCGCACCGGCGACGTTCGCCAGCGCGCATGCGAGCATCGGGTCCATGCTCCCGGGCTGGAAGAACGGACGGTCGCCGGGCTGTCGGGTTCCGTAGTCCCGCTTGCTTTCCACAGCCAGCCAGCCCAGCGCGCAGGTTCGCCCCACGTCGCCGGCCGCAAAGAGCGCGCGCAGTTCGTTGTCGGGCCGGTCCAGGTCGACCTCGAACCCCCGGTCGACGAGCACCGTGCCGAGTTCGCGTTCGACCGCCTGCGTGTCGATACCGGTCGTGGCGCGGACGTCGACCGCCCGAACTGCGACGGTTCCCTCGCGGTCGATGGTCGCCGCCGAAAGCAGGGTCCGCGCGTCCTCGACTGTCGGGTCAGCACGCCCGAGTAGCTCGCTCGCGCGGTGAGTGAACGCGAGATTGCCGACGCGGTCGCTGACGGCGCGCGCGGTTGCCAGCCCGGGGGCCAGCAGTCCCACGTCGCTCGCGGCGGAGCCTGCCTCGTAGGCCGCGAACTCGTCGTCCTGGCCGGCGAGTTCGAGAACGTACACGCCGGTACTGGCGCGCCGGCCAGTATGAGCGTGTCGATTGGCCGACTGTCGCCCCCCGCCGGCCTGCCGAAACCCTTCTCCGAGTCCCTCTCCGACCGAACGGAGTCCCCTCCTATGGCCTTGGGAATACCCCCGCAGGCTCGGGTGTGGTCCCCGTTCTCCCGTTCGAGCCACTCTCCCTGCCATTTAAACCGGAAACGTAAGTATGAAGTCACTTCCCTCGTGAGCGCCGGAGGCCATCCTCACGAACCTTTATAAACCTTAAATACAACGTTTAAGTCGAGACATGGTTGACCCCAAGGAGACAATCAATATCGAAAACGTCGTTGCTTCGACTGGAATAGGCCAGGAGCTTGACCTTCAAAGCGTCGCGATGGATTTGGAGGGCGCGGACTACGACCCCGAGCAGTTCCCCGGCCTCGTTTACCGGACACAGGAACCCAAATCAGCAGCGCTGATATTCCGCTCGGGGAAGATAGTCTGTACAGGTGCCAAAAGCACCGACGACGTCCACCAGAGCCTGCGCATCGTGTTCGACAAGCTCCGCGAACTCAACATCCAGGTCGAAGACGACCCCGAAATTATCGTACAGAACATCGTCACCTCGGCCGACCTGGGGCGGAATCTCAATCTGAACGCCATCGCCATCGGCCTCGGTCTGGAGAAAATCGAGTACGAACCCGAGCAGTTCCCCGGCCTCGTCTACCGGCTGGAGGAGCCCGACGTGGTCGCACTGCTGTTTGGCTCGGGCAAGCTGGTCATCACCGGCGGCAAACAGCCCGACGACGCCAAGAAGGCCGTCGACAAAATCGTCTCGCGGCTCGAAGACCTCGGGCTTCTCGAGTAGACACCTACTTTTTGCCGTCGGTTCGGAACCCCCGTCCGGCAGGTTCATAGGAGACGCAGTACTCCCGGTCCCGTTCGCCGGCGGCCCGTACCTCGCGTGCCACGTACAGCGTGATGTCCCGCTCCTGGCTCGTCACGACGGGGAAGTCGTAGTTTTCGGCCTCGTAATCCGGCGGGTTGCCGTCGGCGACTTGGCGCTCGACGAACTCCCGGTGGGCCGCGAGCCGTTCGCCGACCACACCACGGGACATCGACGGAACGTCCGCGACGCGGTCGGCGAACCGGTCGACGAACGAAACGCGCCGGCGCGGTCGCGGAGTTCGTCGTCGGGGAGTTCCTGGAGACGGCCCCGGATGTCGGTCCAGACGTCGGTGAACCACCGGTTGCGTTCCTCCCAGAAGTAGGCGGCCTCGTAGCGCCGGTCCGCGCCCGGTTCGAACGAGCGCCGCTCCCCGTTGCGGAAGACGAGCACGTACTCGTGTTCGAGCGTCACGTACGCGCTGGGCGGGAGCATCCCCGACCCCATGAACTTCGCGGCGCTGTTGGTAGGTTTGTGCCAGAGGACGTCGGGCAAGGGGTGAAAGCCACGCCGCTCGAACGCCTCGACGATTCGCGCGTGATTGGGAAACACGCGAAACCGCCCGTCGAGGGTGCGGGTCGCATCGCCGACGTTGATACAGGCGATGCCACCGGGACACAGCACGCGCTGTAGTTCCTCCCAGACGGCATCGAGCACGGTGTGCATCGCCTCGAACGCCGCCTCGCCCTTGCCGGCGTCGAGGTACTCCCCGATAACCGGGTCGAGGTCGGTGAACGGGTCGTCCCACATCTCCACCATCGGGTAGGGTGGCGAGGTTACCACCAGTTCGACGGCGTCGTCAGCTACCTCCGAGAGGTCGCGGGCGTCGCCGACGTGGACGGTGTGTGTCGTCTCCATCCGGGATTCACTCGACGAGGCGTTCGATTTCGGTGACCAGGATGTCACTCGCACCCACCGCCTTGAGGTCCGAAATCGTCTCGAAGACGTCCGACTCGTCGACGACTGCGTGGACGGCAACGTACTCGCTGCCGGCGATGTCCATCACCGTGGGTCCGCTCATCCCCGGAAGCACGTCCTTCACATCGTCGAGGTGGTCCCCGGGCGCGTTGAGCATGAGATAGCGCTTGTTCTCGGCGGCGAGGACCGAATCGAGGGCCGTCGACACCTGTTCGACCTTCGGGTCGTCGGCGACGTCGGGGTTCGCGAACAACCGGACCGACGACGACAGAAGCTCCTCGATTGGTTCCAGACGGTTCATCCGGAGGGTCGTCCCTGTCGAGGTGATGTCGACGATGCCGTCAGCCATGTCCACGTGCGGCGTGAGTTCCGTCGCGCCGGACACCTCGACGACGTCGAGGGACACCCCTGCCCGCTCGAAGTACTCCGTCGTTATCCGCGGAAACTCCGTGGCTACGGTCCCGCCCTCCAAGTCGGTGACAGACGAGATGTCGCTCGCTTCGGGCACGGCGAGGACGACCCGGCAGGTTCCGTAGCCGAGATCGAGCAGTTCGACGAGGTCGACCCCCGATTCCCGGACCTGGTCGAACCCGGTGATGCCGACGTCGGCGGCCCCGTCCGCGACGTACTCGGGAATGTCTGCAGTGCGGGCGAACAGGACGGTCACGTCCGGGTCGACGGTGTCGGCGTAGAGTTTCCGCTCGGCACCGTCGACGAGGTGAAGCCCCGCCCGTTCCAGGAGGTCGACGGTCGGCTCGTGGAGTCGTCCCTTGTTCGGTACGGCGATGCGCATACGCCCCGTTCAGAGCGGGGAAGCAATTGCCTTTCGAAGACGTGACGGGCGGCCTCGGTACGAGCGCTTGCAACACCGGATTCGACAGTTCTGATATAAACACTCATTTTGTTGGTTACCCTAGACCCGTGTGAATGGGAGGTCCCGCTGGTCCGGACGAGCGATACTGCACCTCGTGTGGTGAGTTGATACGCCGCGAGGCGAAGTACTGTACCTACTGTGGCGCGCCCACCCGAAAGGGGGGGTCCCGGGAAGGGGAAGACAAAAGAAAAGGGGAAGGACACCCCGACACCCACCCTGCCGAGGGTGAACCCCGGAGGGCAGGGGCCGAAAAGGACGCATCCACCGGCGAACCCTGGGACGGACAACGGGAGCCAGAAAAGGGGTACGCACAACAACCCGGACAGTCGGGGATGGCGGGCGAAATATATGGGGAGACGCCCCCTGAGGGGAAGCGCGACCACGACGAGCCTCGCGTCGGGGCCGAGCAAGTCGGGATGGCTCCCCTGGACGAGTCACCGCTTCGAACAGTCGGCATCGCACTCGGCATCGGCGTGCTGGGGATCGGGTTGCTGATAATCATCTCTCTCGCCATCGGTATCGTCGGGTTCGGTCTCCAGTTACCGGACCTGGCCGTCTTCGGACTCGCGACGGCGGTCGGACAGTACGTCGGGTTCATCGGCCTCGCAGTCTGGTATCTCAGGCGTCGCGGCCTCGACTGGGACCGCGTCCGGTCGTATCTCGGGGTCCGGGTCCCGACGCTCCGGGAGTTCGCCGTCGTCCTGCTGGGCTACGTCGCCATCTTCGTCCTGCTCATCGTCGTGGGCATCGTCGTCGAGGTGTTCCTCCCGGAACCGGCCGAAAACGAGGGGGCACAGACGCTGGCGGGCGCGGATAGCATCGCCGTCTGGGCGGGCGCAGTCCTGTTCATGTTCCTCGTCGTCGGCCCCAGCGAGGAGGCCCTCTTCCGGGGCGTCGTGCAGAACCGCCTCCGGGAGCGCCTGAGCGCGGTTCCGGCCATCCTCATCGCATCCGCCGTCTTCGCAGCCGTCCACGTCATCGCGCTCGTCGGCGACCCGGTTGCGATGCTCGTCACGGTCGGTATCCTGTTTGTCCCCGCGCTCGTCCTGGGTGCAGTCTACGAGTACACCGGGAACCTCGTCGTGCCCTCGCTACTGCACAGCATCCACAACTCCGTTATCGTGACCATCCTCCTTTTCGGGCCAGAACTCGACGAGAGTGCCGAGTTCCTCTCGTGGCTCGTCTCGTTGGTCCCACTCTAGCGGGTCCGAACGCAAGATTAACCCGCCCGCGACGAGCCACCACTGCATATGGGGACGCTCACGATTCGGGGCGGACGGGTACTCTGCCCGGACATGACGGTCGAGCGAGCCGACGTACTGATCGATACGGACAGCGCCACCATCGAATCCGTCGACGACCCGGACGAAATCGAGAACGGCGACGAATCCCTCGACGCGAGCGACGGGCTGGTCATCCCCGGGCTCGTCAACGCTCACACACACGTTGCGATGACGCTGTTCCGGGGGTACGCCGACGACAAGGAACTCGACGCGTGGCTCCAGGAGGACATCTGGCCCGTCGAGGCCGAGTTGCAGGCGGGCGACGTCACGGCCGGCACGAAACTCGGCATCGCGGAGATGATACGGTCGGGGACCACCGCGTTCGCGGACATGTACTTCTTCATGCCCCAGGTGGCCGAAGCGGTCGAGGAGACCGGCGTGCGCGCCCTGCTCGGACACGGCTGTATCACCGTCGGCAAGGACGAGGACGCCGCACACGAGGAGTTCGAGGAGGGGCTCGGTTTCGCCCGGGAGTACGACGGGCGAGGCGACGGGCGAGTCAGGACGATGTTCACTCCCCACAGCCTGACGACCGTCGGTAAGGAGTTCTACGAGGAGTACGTTCCCCGGGCCCGTAAGGAGGGGATTCCGATCCACATCCACGCCAACGAGACAGACAACGAGGTCGACCCTATCGTCGAGGAACGCGGCAAACGCCCCCTCGAGTACGCCGAGGAACTGGGCCTGCTCGCGGATGATTCGTTCATCGCCCACGGCGTTTACGTCGACGCCCGCGAGCGGGAACTGCTGGCCGAACACGGCACTGCGGTCATTCACTGCCCGGCGTCGAACATGAAACTCGCCAGCGGCATAGCGCCGGTCCAGGCGATGCTTGACGAGGGTGTACAGGTGGGTCTCGGGACCGACGGTGCGGCCTCGAACAACGACCTGGACATGTTCGACGAGATGCGCGACGCCGCGATGGTGGGCAAACTGGCGGCCGACGACGCGAGCGCCGTCCCAGCCCGAGCGGTCGTCCGGATGGCGACCCAGGGCAGTGCAAACGCGCTGGGGTTCGACAGCGGGCGCATCGAGGCCGGAGCGAACGCCGACGTGGCCGTCGTCGACCTCGACCAGCCCCACCTGACGCCCCGCCACGACCTCGTGAGCCACCTCGCGTACGCCGTCAAGGGGAGCGACGTTCGACACACTGTCTGTGACGGCGAAGTGCTGATGGCCGACAGGGAGCTACTGACGATGGACGAGAAAGCGGTCAAACGGGCGGCGAGCGAACACGCCGAGGCACTCGTCGACCGGGCGCGAAACTAACAGAGAGCGTCATAGTGGTTGTTGTGACTCCACGGCGGTAACTAATCACAACAACCACTATCAGACAGGGGTATCGGCCTGCATCTTGTACGTGGCTTTCTCGTAGTTTCCGTGCTCGAAGACACCTCACACGGAACCGTCGTCGGGACCGATGGTTCGAGGCTCGGACTCCGGTGGGCGGAGGTCCACAGCATGGCGGGTATGGCGGGCGTGTGTCCGGGCAAACCGTCGGGCCAAACTGCTCGATAGCCCGGTTGCCAACCTGAAGGTCGTCCAGTTCGTAGGAGAGGTCCCAGCTACGGTCACACTGCGAGCACGTGACTGTCGGCGCATCATCCGGGGCGTCGACACCGCCAGGGTGAGCCTCGCCCGACTCCTCCGGTCGCGTGTCGTCGTCGTTCGTGTCCACAGGGGACAATCGGTGCCGAGCCTCTTCAATTGCCCGTGACCGCGCCCTGCCGTCCGCCGCGACCGGCCACTCGACGTGCAGAGCCGAGAGTCCTCGTTTGGCAACCTGCAGAAACAAGAGGTTTGTACTCCCACCTTCGAACAGGGGATATGGTGGAAAATGTCATCTGGCCGGCGTACCTCGACGCCGGACTGTCGCGTGCGGAGGGCCGTCGCGTCTCGAAGGAACTCGCGGTCGAGGACCCGACAGTCGACGAGATAGCCCAGGCGGTCCAGCAGGTCGGGTACGACGCCGTCGTCGAGCGCGGGAAGACCTACCCCCGCGAGTACGAACCCCGGGGTCGCGTGCTCGTCAAGGACGCCGACGACGCCAGCAAGAGCGACCTGCTCGGCGCGACCGCCGCCTACCTGGGTGCGCTCCGAGGATGAAACGCGCCGGGACTGTCGTCGGCACCGCGCAGGGCGTCGCCGTCGTCCGGAGCGACGACGACGGGTACCCCGCAATCGGAACGCCGCTCGTGGACGAGAACCTCGACGACGTCGGGACTGTCGTCGACGTGTTCGGCCCCGTGGACCGACCCTATCTCGCCGTGTCACCGGACGTCGACAACCCCGCACTACTGGTCGGTAACCCCCTCTACACGCAGTCCTGACATCTCCCGCTTCTGGACGGATTCCGGGCCTCATTTCGTCCCGACGTACACCGTCCCGTCGGCAATCGCCGGCGTCGCGGTGACGGGGTCCTCGGTTTCGATGGCCCACAGTTCGGTCCCGTCGGCCGCGTCGAGCGCGACGATTCGACCGTCCCGGTCACCCGCGACGATACGCTCGCCGGCGAGTACAGGGGAAGTGCTCGCGTGGCCGCCGACGCTGGCAGTCCACCGCTCCTCCCCGCCGAGACCGAACGCGACCAGGGTTCCATCCCGGCTCATTGCGTACACCGACTCGTCATCGACAGTCGGCTGGGAGTCGACCCAGTGACTCGTCTCGGGAGTCGTCCACAGTTCTTCGCCGGTCTCCGCGTCGAGCGCGGTGACGCCCTCGTCGCTCCCCACGAAAACCGTGCCGTGGCCGACGGCCGGCGAGCCACCGGTCAACCCGGTGATTTCAGTCTCCCAGAGCGTTCGCCCGCCGGCGGAGATCGCATAGACGTCCCCGATGGTATCGACGACGTAGAATCGGCCGTCGACGGCCGTCGGCCCGCGCTCGACGGTTCCGCCGGTCTCGAACTCCCACTGACCGTTGCCCGTCCGTGCATCGACGCCGTAGACCACCTCGTCGTGGTCGTTGACTCCGAAAGCCACCGTTCCGTCGGCGACTGCCGGCGTCGAGCGGATGGTCGTGACCATCTGGTCCGTGTAGGGGCTTTCGAGCGCGAACTGCCACCGCTTCTCGCCAGTCCCGGCGTCGACGCCCAGGATGCTCGACTGGTCCGTCCCGGCGTAGATACCCCCGGCACCCAGCGCGACGTCTGTCGTGACCGAGGCCTTGTCGTATGCGTCGGGATTGTTCTCGAAGGCCGCGTGGGCGGTATCGACGCTCCAGTTCCCGCTCCCGTCGCTCTCCGACAGTGCACGGAGGAGGCCGTCGTCTCCCCCGACGTACACGGTGTCGCCGTCGACGGCGGCCGCCGACTGGACGGCGTTGTCGACCCTTCGCGTCCACTTCGTCGACCCGTCTTCGAGGTCCAGCGCATGAAATATCCCGGGGGGAGAGGAATCGTCGACGAGACCGAACAGCCCCAGGCACCCGGTCGAGGCCGCTGTCAGGCCCGCGAGACCCGCCCCGAGGAGGTCTCGACGTCCGAGGAGTCGGCTCGGTGGTTTGGTATTCCGACCCACACAACGCCTCTCGTGCCCGGAAAAATAGTTCTTCGGGTGGTTTTGGAACCCGTGGGAATTGAATCGGCTGCTCCCCCCGGGCAGACCCGGGCCACAGTGACGACGAAATCGACACTCCACATTTAAGTGTAGCGGGTCCAACGCCAACCCATGCACGTCCACTGGCACCGGCGGGACCTCCGCCTGGCCGACAACCGCGGGCTCGCGGCGGCGGACGCCGGCGGGACGATTCCCGTGTTCGTCTTCGACCCGGCAGTGCTGGAACATGCAGCACCTCCTCGCGTCTCGTTCATGCTCGATGCGCTCGGTTCGCTCCGCGATTCCTACCGCGAGCGGGGTGGCGACCTGCTGTTGCTCCGCGGCGACCCCCGACAGTGCCTCTCGGCAGTTGCAACCGCCCTCGATGCGTCGACAGTGACCTGGGGACGGGACTACTCCGGACTGGCCCGCGAGCGGGATGCCGCCGTCCGGCGGAGTCTCGCCGACGCCGGAATAGAGCGCGAATCTGTCCACGATGCGGTCCTCCACGAACCCGGTTCTATCACCACCAACGACGGCGACCCCTACAAGGTGTTCACCTACTTCTCGCGCAAGTGGCACGACCGTCCGAAAGCGGAGCCGGTACCCCTTCCGCCTGCCGACAGTTTGGTCGAGCCTGACCGCACGAACATCCCGGCAGAGAAAGAGGACTGGTCGCTTCTGGAGGACGTGCCGACGCTCGAAGAACCGGGATTCGACTCGCCGGAAGCGACGATTCCACCGGCAAGAACCGATGCTGCCCGCGAACGGCTCGACCGGTTTTGCGAGGGAGACGTCTACGAGTACGACGAGCGGCGCGACTATCCGGCCGACGGGTGCACGTCGCTCCTCTCGCCACACCTCAAGTTCGGGACTATCGGTATCCGTGAAGTTTACGAACGGACGGAGCGAGCGAAAGAAGCGGTCGAAGACGAGACCGCACGCGAGTCAGTGCGCGAATTCCAGGACCAACTCGCGTGGCGGGAGTTCTACGCACAGGTGCTGTGGGACCGCCCCGACGTGGTGACGGAGAACTACAAGCGATACGAGAACCCTATCGAGTGGCGTGAGGACGGCGAGGGGTTGCAGGCGTGGCGTGACGGCGAGACGGGGTATCCCATCGTCGACGCCGGGATGCGACAGCTCCGCGAGGAGGCGTTCGTACACAACCGGATTCGGATGATCGTCGCGTCGTTTCTCACCAAGGACCTCCTCATCGACTGGCGGGAGGGGTACGACTGGTTCCGGGAGAAACTGGTCGACCACGACACCGCAAACGACAACGGCGGCTGGCAGTGGGCGGCTTCGACCGGAACCGACGCACAGCCATACTTCCGAATTTTCAACCCGATGACCCAGGGAGAACGGTACGACCCCGACGCCGAGTACATCCGCGAGTACGTGCCGGAACTGGCGGGCGTGCCACCCGACGTGATCCCCTCGTGGCACGAACTCGACGAGGGGACGCGGCGGATGCACGCGCCCGACTATCCCGCCCCGGTCGTCGACCACAGCGAGCGCCGCGAGGAGGCGATTGAAACGTTCGAGCGGGCGCGTGACGGGTGAGAAGCCGACAGAGAGGTGAAATTATTCGGAATCGTCGGAGTCGTCGGATTCGGCCGGGTCGTCCCAGTCTGCCGGGTCGACAGCGCGTCCCAAGAACAGCACAGCGTCAGTCGGATGGTCGCGGATGGCAAACAGGAACGGCCGGTCGGCGACGAATTCGAAGGGGTTCTGGGGGGCGCTCGTGACACCGACGACGACGCCGGTCGCGGCAGCGGCTTCGGTTCCCTGCTCGTCGACGGCCACGAACGCCTCGTGGTACGCCTCGTCGATGTAGAGGTTCCCCTCTAGCTCGTCGAGCGGCGCGATGCCGCCGAGGTCGGCCGCCTCGGCGTCGAAGGCGCCGACCATTCCCATCTCCTGGAGCGCCACGGGGGAGTTTGACCTGCCCCTCCCGGGCCTCCAGCGCATCGACGAGAGCAGTGAGCGTCTCCCGGTCGAGGGATTCCTCGTATGATTCGAACTCGCCTTCCGGTGGCAGTATCACGAGCATCGAGGTCTCGCCGCCGACGTACGGTAACTGGACGGCCTGTGCCCCGTCGAGTTCCGCGTAGGGGAGCGTCGAGTTCTGGGACATCATCTGAACGTCGTGCTCTGCCCCATCGAGACCGGCGAACGTGTCGGTCTCGGTCCCCCCCTCGACGAACTGGTGTTCCCAGTTTGCGAGGAAGTAGATGGCGTTGACGAGCACGAGTCGGGTCATCGGGTCGAGCGAGTTCTCGGGGAGGAGTTCCTCGATGCGGTCTTCGGTCTGGTCGGCAACCCACTCGTTGATCTCCTTGCGGGCACCCTCGGCGTCGTTCGTGAAATCGACCTCCCGGAGGTAACCACCGTAGTACGTCGCCAGGAGGTCGAGATACTCCTGTCGGAAGGGGTAGTCCTCCTGGCCCCACACCGAGTTGACAAGCGAGAGTTCGAACGGGACCGGCTCTTCCTCGTCGGAACCGCCGCCGTCCTGGTCGGTCGTGTCGGTCGTGTCGGTCCCGTTCCCTTCCCCGGAGGTATCGCCGCCCTCGGAACCGTCGCCGGATTCGTCGGCGTCACACTCACTCGAACCCCGGTCGTTGAACTCGCTCCGGAGCGCCCCGAACGCGGCGTGGAGGTCGTCGTCTTCGAGCGTGTATCGCATCACGTCCCGCATCTGTTGTCGCGTCTCGTCACGGGCACCCGCGTAGGCCATCGCCAGCGCGACCGAGATGCTGACCGGCGAGGCGAACAGGTTGCCGTCCGGTGACTCCGCCAGCAGTTGCCTGTAGATATCGAACGTGAACCCGTTGGTCTCGCGGACGAGTTCGGCGAGCGCCTCCTCGTCTACCTCCTGGGCATCGGAGTCGGCGTCGGAGTCGTCATCGGACGGCGTCGACTGGTCGTTCCCAGTTCCGCTCCCGGCACCGTCGTCGGTCGCTCCGCCGTCGTCAGTACCACTTTGACCCACACACCCGGCGAGCGAACCGGCGAGGAGTGCACCGGCGACCGCGAACAGCTGGCGTCTATTCATACAACGTTGTTATGGCTCCACACGTTTTAGGCGTTCGTCAGGCGCAAAGAGCCATTTAAGTAGATTCACCCGGCTGTCGCTCCGCAGTCCGAGAAAGAGTCACAATAACCACTATGAGGCGGGCTCGCGGTGAGGGCTTTCTGGCGGTTCGCCGTCCTGCCATCGGTAAAGACTTCTCTCTTTCCCTATGAGTCCGCGACCAGTCGACTCCTTCCAAAGAAATTCGTGGTTGTTCCTCGGAGCGTTACGAGGAGGCGATGACGTCGTCGATGCGGATGATCATCGTCGCCGACTCGGTCGCGCTCTCGACGGCCTCGCGCTTGACGGCAGCGGGGTCGAAGACGCCGTAGACGGCAGGGTCGTCGATTACACCCGTCTCGTCTTCGCTGATGATGCCGGCGACGGACCCGGCGTCGTGTTCGGCACGCAGGTCGACCAGCGCGTCGATGGGGTCCATGCCGATGTTCTCCGCGAGGGTGCGCGGAATGACGTCGATTGCGTCGGCGTACGCCTCGACCGCGAGCTGTTTGCGGCCTTCGGTGCCGGCGGCGGACTCGCGGATGTGGTTGGCAATCACGGTCTCGATGGCACCGGCACCGACCACGATACCGCCGGACTCGATGGCGACAGTGACGACGTCCAGCGAGTCGGACAGCGCGCGTTCGAGTTCGTCGACGACGTGCTCGGTGCCGCCCCGTGCGAAGATGGTGACGGCTTCGGCCGCCCCACCGCCCTCGATGAAGACGAGTTCGTCCTCGCCGAACTTCTCGACGGAGACGCTATCGGCCTGGCCGATGTCCTCCGCTTCGAGCGTGTCGACCGAGCCGACCCGGGTCGCACCCGTGGCGGCACAGATGGACTGCGTGTCGTCCGAGTCGATGTCGTCGAAGACGAGGATGCCGTGCTCGACGAGGTGTGCGATGACGCGGTCGTCGACGTCGCCCTTGATGAAGGCCACGTCCGCGCCCGTCCCCGCCAGCTTGTCGGCGTACTCGCGGAGCTGGTTGTTCTCCGCCTCGATTGCGGCGTTGAGCTGGTCGACGTTCGAAACCTGGTACTCGGCGTCGACGTTGCTCTCCGTGACTTCCAGGTCCTCCTCGACGACTGCGATGGTGGCGTCCTCGACCGACCGGGGCATCTCCTCGCTCGCCCGCTCCTCGTCAACGATGACGCCCTCGACGAGCTCAGTCGCGCTCGAAGAGCTGCCGACCTGCGTGTGGATGCTGATGTTGTCGCGGTCGATGTCGCCGTCCTCGCGCACGTAGCCGATGGCCTCGACGACCGTCCGCGCGAGGTCGTCGGCCGCAATGTCGCCGGTCCCCTTGCCGGTCATGCTGGATTCGGCGACCTTGACGAGCTGGTCCTCGTCGAGGTCGGTGTCGATGACCGCGTCCTCGATGGCCTCCTTGGCCAGCCGTGCGGCCTCGTGGTACCCCTCGACGATGGTCGTCGGGTGGACGTCGTCCTCCAGCAGGTCCTCGGCCTGCGAGAGGAGTTCGCCCGCCAGGATGGCGGCCGTCGTCGTCCCGTCGCCGACCTCGTCCTCCTGGGTCTCGGCGACCTCGACGAGCATCTGTGCCGCCGGGTGTTCGATGTCCATCTCGTCGAGGATGGTCGCCCCGTCGTTCGTGATGACGACGTCACCGTCGTCTGAGACGAGCATCTTGTCCATCCCGCGGGGACCGAGTGTGGTCCGTACCGACTCGCTGACTGCTTTCCCCGCCGAAATGTTCGACGACTGTGCGTCGCCGCCGCGGGTGCGCTCTGTGTCCTCGCTCAGAATAAACATCGGCTGTCCGCCCATGCGTCGCTGTCCCTGTGACATTGTTTAATACCTCGTTTAAATGGTCGTTTGCGGTTCTATATAAAATTTCCTACTCGGTACCTTCTCGTCACGGGGTGACACACGGGACGACCGGGAAGACGGGGTGGGTAGTGCTCAGATAAGCAATACTGGAGTTGTAAACAGCATGAAAGCCCCGAAGCGCTCGCCGGCTCCGACTCACTGCGCTCCTCGTTGCACTGCGGTGCTTGCTTCGTCTCGCTCGGCGAGCGCTTCGCCCCTTTCAGTCCCGCCCGGCGTTATTTTCCAGGCTGGTCGGGACTTTCATGCTGGTCGCAGTTCTCTTTGAGAATCTCTTCTCTGAACAGTTCCACGGGGTGAGCGCGGAAAATTAAGTACCCCCGTGACAATATCGGGATAGATGCTGGAGCTGGAGCACGGGTTTCGGGTGGTCGACAGTCACGTCGCACTGGAGCCCGACGAGACAAAGCGACCGCGGGGGATCGGGGACCCCGAGCAGATCGAACGGGAGATGCACCAGGCAGGCATCATCGAATCGCTCGTCTTTCCGGGACCGCGCGAGGGGCCGTATCTCAAGGCGAACAACGCCGTCGCCCGGATGGCGGTCGACCACCCCTTCGTCGCGGTTGCCCGCATCAACGGGGTCCGCGAGCCGGGAACGGATGCGGGCTCCCGGCTCCGGAACGTGGCACGCACCCGCAAGGGACACCACACGTCGCCCGACGACGTGGAGAAGTACGCCTACGAGGACCGGTTCGAGGGGTTCATGCTCGACCCGGTGACGGACGGCCTGCCGGACGACGAAATCCTCACGGAACTCGAAGCGGTGGGTCGCCCAGTCATCACTTACGGCGGGCGTGGCTTCCCGCCGTCGGCAATCGAAGAGACGCTGCTCGCCTACGATTTCCCGCTGGTCGTCGCCCACTGCGGCGGCCATCCGCTCGACGAGATGGACATCGAACACCCGGCGGCACAGATGCTCGTCGAGATCCCAACGTCGCGGTCATGGAGGTGCTCACCCTCAACGTCCCCGAAGATGCCATGCGCAAGGTGTTCTCGAAGAACGCCTCGCGAGTCATCGAGGCGTTCGCACCCTGACCCAGAACGCGTGGATACTCACCGCGATTGGACGAGGAGGTACGGGTCAGTTTCGGGGGGTCAGCCCGTCCGCCAGTCGTAGATAGTGACCGCCCGGTCCGCACGCGAGGACCGGCCCTGTGGATTACGGCGGGAAGTGCGGTCGCGCCACCGTGCCCGGAACCCATCCTTGATGCCGCCGAAGATGCTCGAGACGACCGTCCGTCCGGTTGCGAGCCACTCCGAGGGCCGACTGTCACCGCGAACGACCGCCCGGAGTTCGCCGGACGCGTCCTTCCCGGCGTGGCGCAGTATCCGCCAGGCGACGGTCGGTCTGAGGTTGTAGTTCTTCACGAGCCGGTATGACAGCGACCGGTACTTCCAGTTGCGGTCCGACGTGAGTTCGCCGCCGTCAGTTCCCATATCGTGGTTGACGCGCATCCGTTCCTGCCAGCCGACCGAGAACCCTTTGCCGGCGAGTCGGTGAGCGAGGTCCCGGGAGCCCCCGACGTGGAGGTACTCGTCGAACCCGTCGAGTTCGTCGAGGACGTGCCGGTCGAACGCCACGTTGCCGGCATTGAAGTAGCTCACGTCCCGCCCGGCAATCGTCCGGGACTCCGGCGCGGTCATCGCGTCGTCACCTTCGATGTTGGAGTCGGTCGGTCCCGACACCACGTCGGCAGTGTCGAGACCGGCGCGTACTGCGTCGGCCCAGCCAGCAGTCACGGTGAACGTGTGGTCGAGGAAGGCGATAGCCGTGCCACCTGCGCGGTCGATACCGGCGTTTCGGGCCGCGTTGATCGTCCGGTCGGCCACCTCGACCAGGACGTCGACGTCGTCGCGTTCCCGGATCATTCCGGTCGTTCCGTCCGACGACGGGCCGTTGACCACGATCAGTTCCGCCTCGGGAACGTGTTCGGTGAGTGCGTCCAGACACCGCGCGAGTTCCTCGCGGGCGTTGAGTGTCGGGACGACTACCGAGAGGTCCATACCTCTCTCTATCCCTCCCGAGACATATAAGGTTCGGGAGTCGACCCGCGTCTTTTTGAGCGTCCGCACTCGTCTCCTCCCTATGCAGGTCCGGGATCGGCGTCGTCACGATGACGGACGTCGCCCGCCACCTCCCGGAGCGGGTCCACGAGGCCCGGGCGTCGCTCGAACGGAAAGACGAGTGGACCGATTGACTCGGCGGGGGCAATCACTGAAAGGCGCGGTGCCAGACGCCCCTGAGGTGCTCGACGGCCCGCCGCCAGAGCCCGCGAACGGAGACCAGTATCGCGTCGACCCAGAACGAGAGGACCCGCAGCCCTCGTCGGACGTTCGCGGAGTGGCGGCCGATGGGAACGAGAACGATAGCACCGACAGCGAGACCCACCATCCCGCCGACCGGAATCGGCTCGACCTCGTACAGGTCGAACTCCTCGGCCGCGGCGATGAGGCGCGCGAACACGACCAACTGCCAGCTTCCGAAAATTCCCATGGAGACACCGAGCATCGTGACTGCTTCGACGTGGAGATCGCTCGTGTAGACATAAAAGAGGTTGAGCGCGATGGCGAGCGCGAAGACGAGCGAGACGCGGTCGCCCCTGACCCGCTCGATCCCCCGGAACGAGATGACGAGCAAAAGACCGCCCAGCGCGACCCCGACCACGGTGTCGACGAGGTAGTGGACGCCGAGCGCGACGCGGCTGAAACAGACGAGGGCGACGATGGTTCCCGCGGCCACGAACCGTCTCCGGGGCGTACTCCACGTCAGGACGGTCGCCAGCCCGAAGTACGCAATCGTCGCTCCCGTCGCGTGACCGCTCGGAAACCCGAAGCCGGTAGCGAAACCAGTCAACTCGTAGAGTGGGCGGACGAGCGAGGGGAGCAACTCGGGGTCGAGGAGGGTCTGCTCCGGGCGCGGCAACGCAAAGAGGAACTTGAGCCCCCGGTAGAGACCGACGCCACAGGCCAACACCCCGCTCACGAGGAGGATTTCGTCCTGCTGTTCGACCTGGGTCCAGTAGAGAACCGACAGCATGAGAAGCAGGAACCAGCCGTCACCGAGCTGGGTTATCAGCGCGATGACGACTGCCATCCACTCGGGAACCACCTCCTGAATCGATCTGAATGCACCGATTCCCCGGGACATCTGTTCTCGTTCATGCTCGCGGTTCCATAAATTTGAGACTGTCGTCAGTGTCGGAGGCCGGACCCTCCCCGGGTACGGTGGTTCCGGGCAAGCGGGATTACCGGCAATCGACAGTGTATTTGTCGTGGATTTCTTATCTCGCGTAACGACCCGGGCAGGCGAGCGCTGGGGCCGCTTGCGGCCGATGGAGGCAGACGCGCTACTGCCAGGGGAACCCACCATGACCGACACCGAAGGTTGTACACTCTGTGACCTCCCGCTGTCAGGGGCCGCCGTCGAGAACGACGCCGGCGAGCAGTTCTGCTGTCGTGGCTGCCGGGGGGTCTACGAGACAGTCGGCGATGGGGAGGTTTCGGGAGACGCCGACCCAGAAGGGAGTAGCGCAGAAATCGACGAGGGAGACGTCGACACGCCCGAGGGATACGAGACGACGTTTCTCCGGGTGGACGGGATGCACTGCTCGACCTGCGAGACGTTCATCGAGGCCCGGGGCCGGGAGACCGACGGCGTCGGCTCGGTCGATGCGAGCTACATCACCGACACCGTCAGGATCGACCACGACCCCGAGACGGTCGACGAGGACGGGCTCCGCGAGGGGCTGACCGGGCTCGGATATCGAGCCTACGCGCGAGGCGACCCGCTGGGCGAACGGCGCGCGGAGGACGAAATCCTCATGCGGCTCGTCGTCGGCGTCGTCTTCGGCATGATGGTGATGCTCCAGTACGTCGCGCTCATCTACCCGACCTACTTCGAGAACGGCCTGTACTACTCGCCCGACGTCGCGGAGTTCCTCGGCGAGATGCTCGCCGGCACCTCGGCCTCGTACTTCTACCTGATGGTGGGTCTGTTGACGAGCATCGTCCTGTTTTACACCGGGGGACCGATTCTCAAGGGAGCGTACGTCAGCCTCAGAACCCGCCAGCCGAACATGGACCTGCTCGTCGCGCTCGCCGCCACGAGCGCGTGGGCCTACAGCACCCTCGCAATCTTCCTGGGTGGGGACCACATCTACTACGACGTCTCGGTCGGTATCATCCTGGTCGTCACGGGGGGGAGCTACTACGAAAACGAGATCAAGCAACGGGCGACCGAGAAGCTGGCCGACCTCACGAAGGCCCAGGTCGACGAGGCCGAGCGGTACGTCGACGGCTCGACCGAGACCGTTCCCGTCGCGGACCTCGCCGCCGGCGAGCGGGTGCTGGTTCGCGAGGGCGAGCGCGTTCCGGTCGACGGCCACGTAGCTGAGGGCGAGGGGACCGTCGACGAGGCAGTCGTCACCGGCGAGTCGTTGCCCGTTCCCAAGCGGGCGGGCGACGAGGTGGTTGGCGGCTCGCTGATCCAGGACGGCTCGCTCGTCGTCGAGGTCGGCGAGAGCGCGACCAGCAGCGTCGACCGCATCACAGACGCCGTCTGGGACCTCCAGAGCGCCAACCACGGCATCCAGCAACTCGCAGACAGGCTCGCGACGGTGTTCGTCCCGGTCGTGCTCGTCCTGGCGGTCGTCGTCGGCGCGGTCCATGTCGCGCTGGGTGCCGGCATCGCCGCGACGCTACTGGTCGCACTGACCGTCCTCATCGTCTCCTGTCCCTGCGCGCTCGGCCTCGCGACGCCGCTCGCCATCGCATCGAGCGTCAGGGAAGCGCTCGAACGTGGCATCGTCGTCTTCGACGAGACCATCTTCGAACGGCTCCGGGACGTCGACGTCGTCGTGTTCGACAAGACCGGCACGCTCACGACCGGCGAGATGCGCGTCGTCGACGCGACGGGCGACGAGGGGAGTTTCGAGCGGGCCGCCCTGCTCGAAACCCGCTCGTCCCATCCGATTGCGGCGGCCATCGCGTCCGAGTACGGGGACAGGTCAGTCGCGCCAGACGGGGGACTCGTCGACGCATCGGAAACCGACTCCGAGACCGAGCACGGTAGCGACGGTGGAGACGCGTCGGCCGAAGGGGCGGGAACGGACCGCGTCACCGAGTTCGAGAGCTACGCCACCGGCGTCGGGGGCGTCGTCGACGGGACGGACGTCCTCGTCGGCCATCCGGACCTGTTCGTCGAGCAGGGGTGGTCGATACCGGACCGGTTCGAGGCGGTCGTCGACGAGGCACACGAGGGCGGCAACGTGCCTGTCGTCGTCGGGGAGGACGGAGCATCGGTGGGTGTGGTGGTCGTCGGCGACGACCCACGGGAGGGGTGGAAGGAGGCAATCGAGCGCCTCGACACGGGCGGCGTCGAGGTCGCACTCCTGACCGGCGACGACGAGCGCGCCGCCGCGGCGTTCGGCGAGCATCCGGGCGTCGACCACGTCTTCGCCGGCGTTCCGCCCGAGGCGAAAGCCGAGACCGTGCGCCGACTCGGCGCGGGCAAGCGGACCGTCATGGTCGGGGACGGCACCAACGACGCCCCGGCGCTGGCGACGGCGGACCTGGGCATCGCCCTGGGGAGCGGGACGGCGCTCGCCGCCGACGCCGCGGACGTCGCCATCGTCACCGACGACCTCGGCTCGCTGGAGACCGTCTTCGACCTCGCAGAGGCCACGAACGCCCGCGTCAGGCAGAACATCGGCTGGGCGTTGTGCTACAACGCGGTCGCGATTCCCCTCGCGGTTTCGGGGCTCATCAACCCGCTGTTCGCCGCCGCCGCGATGGCGACCAGCAGCATCCTCGTCGTGACGAACTCCGCGCGGCCCTTGCTGGACGATTGATTCCTCCTCAGGAACTGTTCGTCCCTGCCGCCGTCGCTTTCTCCAGGCGGCCGCCGGGATCGGAATGACGCCGGTCGTCGGCACGGCGACCGCTGGGTCCAGGTTGATCGACGCCGGAGAAAGCCGATCTGGAAGATGCCATCGAGGGACACGTTCTCGACCGGGACACGTTGCAGGGGACGTTTGCCCCCTGAATTGGGTTTGTCGACGTCGCTCAGGGATCGCAATACCAGTGGGGCAAGCCTTTCTCCCTCAGAGAAACCGCGGCAATTATAAATAAGCGGGATTTGAACTGAGCATCATGTCTAATCGGGATGATACATCAGACGATTCGAGTGGAAGCCACCTGAACCGTCGAGGGTTCCTCCGGACGGCTGCCGGGGTGGGCATCGCCTCGGCTCTCGGTATCGGGAGCAGTGGACAGGCACAGGCCAGCGGTGGCGACAAGATATGGGAGTTCAATACAGATGAATTCATCTCTACGTCTCCGACAGTGGTCGACGATACGGTCTTCGTGACAGATGGGAAATTGTATGCGCTGGATGCCGAGAGTGGTAGAGAGAACTGGCAGTACGAAAATGATACGTATATCTCTTGCGCGCCGCAGGTCGTCGACGGAACGGTCTTTATTGGATGTGAGGATCACCCGGATGGCAGTGTAACCGCACTCGATGCAGACGACGGGTCACTGAAGTGGGAACAACCTCTGTTCAGCGCGGTCCAGACAGCACCGACCGTGTTCGATGGCTACGTGTTCGCCGGTGACAACGATGGATACGTCCACGCGCTGAACGCTGACGATGGCTCGGTAGAGTGGACGACCCAACTCGGGTCTTCGATTGGGTCGTCACTGACAGTAGTAGACCGAAAAGTTTTCGTCAAGAGTGTCTATTCAAACTACGGCGATGAGGATAAGACCAGGCTTCACGCACTGGATGCAGATGATGGCTCCCACATCTGGGAGTTCGAAACCCCTGGGTCTAGTGGGCGGTTGGCACCCACGGTGAAGGACGGCATCGTCTACGTGGGATGGTTAAATGATAACGTATACGCGCTGGATGCGGATGATGGCTCGCATATTTGGGAGTCCGATCTCGGGTCGGGTATCAGTTCGATGCCTACTGTCGCGGACGGACAGGTCTACTTCGGCAGCCTTGACCATTCTGTCTATGCAGTGGAGGCGGACACTGGCTCGAAGGTCTGGGCGTTCGAGACTAACGAGAAGGTCTACTCGTCTGCCACAGTCGTCGATGAGACCGTTTACATCGGGAGTTTCGACGACAGTGTCTACGCTCTGGATGCACACAACGGCTCGAAACGCTGGGAGTACGAAGCGGGCGGAAATGTCTGGGGGTCGCCGACGGTCGTCGACGGTGTTCTCTACGTGGGAACCGGCAACAACAGGATGCTCGCTCTGGATACAGATGTCGAGGGGTCGAGCGAGGGGTCACGCGTCAGACTCGGGACGCTGGGCCACCACGACGAGTGGTCCCGCGTCGCTCGGCCGAGACACGAGTTCGAGATCGGTGACACAAACAGGGGTGGTGGCGTCTCGGTCAGGGACTCGGTCGTCATCAAGCAACAACTGGTCGGAATGGAACCCACGCTGTTCGACCCGGAACTCGCGGACGTCAACCGGAATGGGGAGGTATCGGTGAGGGATTCGGTGTTGATCAAACAGTACCTCGTCGGCATGCGCGACAAGGGCAATCTGGAAATACTGAACCTACTGGTCAACGAGGGCTCGGACAAGGTCATCGCCGACCTGGAAAACACGGGCGGCCTGGGCGTCTACCAGCAGGTCGAGGTCCGGGTCGCCGACACCGAGGACGGTCTCGGCTCCGAGGAAGCTATCGTCTGGACCGACATCGTCGACCCCGGTATGGGTGACTGGGAGTCGATTGAGGTGACTGTCCCCGGCGAGGGGCTGTCCGGAGGCGACTGGGTCGGCGTGTACACCGACGACGACCAGGAGACGACGCAGGTCTGATAGTGGTTGTTGTGAGTATGTACCGCCGTGGAGTTACTCCTCGCCCGTTTCAGCCGCCGAAACAGGGATACTTTCGCGCCGGGCCGAAAAGAGTCACAACAACCACTATGAGTCAGCAGTAGCTCGCCCCGCGATATTGACGACTTTCTCCCAGGGATGGAGCGGGCACGATCAGGCGAAATCGTCGAACGTCGGTCGCTCGTGGTCGCCGGGGAACTCGTCGAGCGGGACCCCCACCTGTTCGCCGCTGTCCATGTCCCGGAGCGTGATTTCCCCGTCCGCGAGGTCGCGCTCGCCGACGATGACTACCGTCTCGGCGTTGATGCTGTCCGCGTAGCCCAGTTGAGCGCCGAAGCTCCGCCCCGAGACGTCCGACTCGACGACGTGGCCGCGCTCGCGCAACTGGCGGGCGATGCGCGCCGCCACGTCCCTGGTATCGCCGACGCGAAGGACGTAGTAGTCGGTCGTGAGCGCCTCCTCGGGCCAGACGCCGGCGCGCTGGAGCAACAGGGGAAGCGTCGAGTTCATCACGCCCGGCGCGACGCCGACGGCGGGCAGCGACGGCCCGCCGTAGGACTCGATGAGGTCGTCGTAGCGGCCGCCGCCGAAGATTGCCCGCGATATCTCGCCCTCGGCATCGAAACACTCGAAGACGACGCCCGTGTAGTAATCGAGACCGCGCGCGGTCTCCAGCGAGAGGGTGCAGTACTCTCGAACCCCGAAGTCAGCCGCGGCGTCGAGGACGGCAGAGAGGTTCTCGACGGCGGGTTCGACGTCGTCGGTGAACGCGACGAGTTCGTCGAGGTCGTCGTTGCCGGCGTCGAGCAGGTCGACGAACGTCTCCGCCTGGTCGTCGGAGAGTCCCGCCTCGACGAGCAGGCCGACGTACTCGTTGTACTCGACCTTCTCGGATTTGTCGACGGCGCGAATCGCCTCGCGGACGTCGACGTCGGCGTCGAACGACCGGAGCAACTCCCCGAGGATGTCCCGGTGGGAGACCCGAAACTCGAAGTCGTCGGCGTCGAGTCCCAGCCCCGTGAGCATGTCCGCCCCGACGGCCAGGATTTCCGCGTCAGCGTCGGGTTCCTCGGAGCCGAAGATGTCGACGTTCATCTGGTAGAACTCCCGGAATCGCCCCTGCTGGGGCTCCTCGTACCGCCAGAACGGGCGCGTGGAGAACCACTTGATGGGCTTGGGAAGCTCCTGGGCCCGGGCAGCGACCATCCGGGCGACCGTCGGCGTCAGCTCCGGGGTCAAAGCGACCTGGCGGCCGCCCCTGTCCTCGAACGCGTATAGTTCCTCGACGATCTCCTCGCCGCTCTTGTCGATGTACATCTCGGCCGGCTCCATCGCTGGCGTCGCGATCTCCCGGAAGCCGTACCCCCGGGCGGTGTCCTCGATGGTGTCGATGACCGCCCGGTAGGCCGCCATCTCCTCGGGATAGACGTCCGAGAATCCCTTGATACCCTCGTACATGTCCCGGCGTTTGGCGAGCGCGCGCTTGAATGCAACGTTCCAGCGATCTGTTGGGGAGTACGTCTCCGCAAAACACAGGACAAAACCTTCATAGTGGTTATTGTGATTGTTTTCGTGACCAGGACACGTGCACCCCCATTTCGCCGTCTCACACACCTGGACTGTGACAGCACGGCGGTAAAGAGTCACGGCTACTCGTAAGACGACATCCGGACCTGTGTCGCCGTCGCGTATCCGATGCCCGACCACGACGCCGACGAGCAACGCGTGATTCCGCCGTGTGCCACCTGCCGGGAACTGCTGGCCGACTACAACGAAAGCATGCGGGTCATCGTCCCCGTCGACGGCGACTACCGGGTCGCTCGTGCCATCGACCTGCTCCCGGCGCGGACCTGATAACGCCCTTACTGGTGGCCGTCGCATCCAGCGTCCGCCCGGCGGCCAGTGACCCGCGACTGGACGTGGTCCGGGAAACACTCCTCGACCGTGTCCCGTCCGTACTCCTCGGCGATAAGTGCTCGCAACTCGGTTTCGTAATCCCCCTTCGGTACTTCCGGGGAGGGGCCGGTTTCGACGGTGAGCGTTTCCCGAGCCATCGCGTCGATGGCGTCGCGACCGATTCCGGCGAGGGGAGCGAGATGTGCCACGCCGTGGCGGTCCTCGATACTCCGGGCGAGCGACCGCGGGACTGTCGGCACGCGGTCGTCCCGGCGCGTTCCATCGGCGACCCCGTCGTAGTCGAGCGTCGCGGCACGCTCCAGCGCGTGCTCGTGGACGGCCTGGATGCCGTTCCGTGGAAAACCGTCGTCGACGATTCGCTGGGTTGCCGTGCGGGCGACGTCGGGGTCGAGTTCGACCGTGCGCGCCGGGAACCCGACGATTTCGGCGGCTTCCAGGGCGTGTTTGTAGTCATCAGTAATCCCGAACGAGCAAGGGAGAAGCGTTACCGGGCCGAACCGTTCGAGAAGGAGGGCTGCCAGCGTGGAGTCCTTGCCGCCGCTGTAGAGCAGCCCGACGTCCATCCTACCGGCGCCTGATGTCGAAGCTCTTGGAGTCCGGTGTCAGCTCCTTGAGAAGCTGTTTCATCTTGTCCTCGTCGATTTTCCCCTGGATGCGACCGCTCTGGGCCAGCGCGATGATCTGCTGTTCGACCTTCTCGCCGACCTGTGGTTTGGACATTTTCACCGTGTTGAGACGCTTGCGCGCCCCGTCAGTCAGGTGCTGGCGCAGGATGGCTTTCTTCTGGGCCTCGGCCTGCTGGCGCTGTTCCTCGATGGCTTCCTGGTCGGCTTCTCCAGCCTGCTCCTTGAGCTGTTTTTTCTTCTGTTCGCGGATTCGCTGTAGTTCCTCGTCGCTCGGCTCACCGCTCATACACCGATATTGGCGAGTCGTCCGGAAAACCATTACGAAGCGGACCACCCCCGGTCGACAGGGGCGGAACCGTCACTCGTCGAGACACCAGCGGTGGCCGTCGCGGTAGACGACCCCGTCGGCTGCGAGTTCTTCGAGGACCTCCTCGACGATGGCTGGCGGTGCCTCTATCTTTCGGCTGAGTTCCTCAACCTGTCTGTCCCGCTCCGCCAGCGCGAGGAGTATCTCGGAGATGAGGCGTGGGTCGCCGTCGTCCAGCGAGGTTGCCAGCGCGTCCCTGAGGTCGGTGATATGGCCCTGGGTCCACCGCTGGGCGAGCGAGAGTTCGCTTTCGAGCTGTTCGAAATCCCGTAGCTTCCGGACGAGTGTTATCACGTCGTCGCTCGACGCCCCGGCTGTCCCCTCGTCACCGTCTCCATCGTCTCCGTCCGGTGTATCGTGCCCCGCATCGACTTTCGCTGTCCCGTCCTGCTCGGGCGACCCTTCGTCGGCTGTGTCCGCCCCGAACTCGTCGTTCGAGATGCTGCCGTCGTCGAGGTCGATGTTGAGTCGACGACACGAGGTGATGTCGAGCCGCGTACTCGCCGGATACGCGCTTTTCGTTCCGAACTCGTACGGGGAGACGGTCACTTCTAGCCGGATGTGCCGGGCTATCGAGAAATACTTGCGTCGCCTGTCGTCAGTCCGGCTCTCGACCAGCCCCGCATCTTCGAGTTTGCGAAGGTGATCGATGACTGCTTTCGGACTCACGCCGAGGAATTCGCTGATCTCCGTAACGTAGCACGGCTTTCGTGCAAGTAACTGGAGGATTCGACGCCTGTTTGCGTTTCCCAGCAAGTCGAGGAACTCGGCGGAATCCATTTACGTTACGTAATCACTTCATCATCAAAAGCTTACCTCCTTCGGAGTGCCCGTGTCAGCCACCGAGGGTCTCCAATCACCACTGTCTCTGTGGGTTTTACTGATTCACGATGCTCGCTAAATTCTGGTTCGCTGAAATAAATGCGACCGTCTCATAGTGGTTGTTGTGATTAGTTACCGCCGTAGAGTCACTCCT
>PXQO01000077.1 GCA_003021285.1 Halobacteriales archaeon QH_2_65_14
GCTCAAAGTCACCGTCGGCGAACGTGCTCGTCTCGATCAGCGCACGCGACGCCGTATCAAGGCCGCTCAGGATGGGAAAGACCTCGACGACGCTCAACCGGTCCTGAACTTCGGGTCGTACGCGGAACTCAGTCGTCTCCTCAGCCAGAAGAATCTGGAACTCCTGGATGCGGTCTTCGAGTCCGAACCCGAGAGTATCCGAGAAGCGGCCGACCTGGTGAATCGGGACTACAAGCAGGTCCACCGGAACCTCTCGGAACTCGAAGACATCGGCGTCATCAAGTTCGAAGACGGCGGTTCCGGGCGAGCGAAGAAGCCGATCCTGGCCTACGATGGTCTCGAAATCGACATCCCGTTCGCCGGATCGAAGGATAGTGTCGGTACAGCAGCGCCGTGAGAAAACCGAACCATCGAGGGATAGGAGCTTTCTGTGGCTCGTAACCGTTTGGCCTTTCAGCCAAACATTTGGCGCATCATCGGATGCATCTCCATTAACTGCTCTTCTGCCATCTGCTCGTAGAGCTTGTAGGTGATCGAGACAGTCAGCAGGAGTCCGGTACCGGAGACGCCCCCGATGGTACCCAGCATGTTCGCGCCTACAGCCAGGACGCCGACCAGGGCACCGCCGATGACCGTCACCTGCGGGATGTACTGGTCGAGCACGCGCTCGATGCTCTTGACGTTCTGGCGGAACCCGGGAATCTGCATCCCCGAGCCGTGAATCTGCTGGGCCGTTGCTTCCGGGCCCATGTTCGTGGTTTTGACCCAGAAGATGGCGAATATCGCACCGCCGACGATCATCACTGTCAGGTCGACACCGACCCGCGTCATGATCTCCAGCGGCGTGTTCCCGCCGCCCTCACCGATGAACCACATCCAGTCTTCCGGTCGTTGTATCGGCGCGAGATAGTAGAACAGCCCGCTCTGAACCTCGGCGTTCGAGTCGTACTGGCCGAGCCAGACAGGCATCCCGGACCACTGTGCATGGAGGATGCGGCCCATGAACTGGACGTTCATCTGCAGGGCGCGGACGAGGATCATCGGCAGGACGCTGGCGTAGATGAGCTTGACCGGGAACCGGCCACGGGCACCCTTGACGCGGGCGTTCGAGAGCGGGATCTCGACGCGGACGCTCTCGGCGTACACGACGATGATGAAGATCGATACCGTGGTCAGTATCGCCAGCAGTTGTCCCTGACCGAATATCAGGTCCCTGACCCCGCGGGGGGTGAGCAATCCACCCTGGAGACTGGCCTCGCCTATCGCCAGGCGAATCCACTGCAGGAAGATGCCGTACTGTTCGCCTTCCCCCGGCGCAATCGCCGGGAAGGTAATCAGGCCACCGATCAGTTGCTGGCTCACGCCGGCGATGATGAACAGGCCGACACCGCTGCCGATCCCCCACTTGCTGACTACCTCGTCCATGTACAGGATGAGAATCCCGCCGATGAAGACCTGCAGGAAGATGAGCCACTGCAGGCCCGTCAGCGGGATTCCGAGGCTCGATGCAACGGCATCGTCCGCCGGCAGGAAGCCGCCTGCAAACACCATCGGCATCGCCGTCAGCGCCGTCATGACGACGACCAGGAACTTCTGGAGCCCCTGGTAGAGCACCTGGTCGCGTGGGTTGTTCTGCGTGTCGAGTCCGAGCAGGTCGGCACCACCGAGCAACTGGAGCACGATGCTCGCCGTGACGATTGGCCCGATTCCGACCTGCAACAGCGAGCCCTGCGAACCAGCGAGAATCGAGCGGAACTGACCGAAGATGTCCGAGCTTCCGCTTCCAACGCCGAACAGCAGGACGTTCGTCAGGAAGAAATACAGTACCAGGATGCCCGCCGTCCAACCGAGTTTTCGTTTGAACGGCACGTGACCGTCCGGTCGCCGGACCGAGGGCATTCGTGTCAGTACGGGTTCGGCGGTGTCCTTCCAGCTCATACTATTCCTCGTCTGTCTCCTCGTTGTCCGCTTCCACAGCCCGGTCGGAGAGTTTCACCCACCCACCTGCCTGCTGTATCTTCTCGCGGGCGCTGTCCGAGAACGCGTCGGCTGTGACTTCGAGTTCGTTACGAACCTGCCCGTTGCCCAGGACCTTCACGACGTCGGCCTCGTGGCCGTCCTCGACGACGTCCCGTGCGTCGATGACGTATCGGTCGTTGCCCTCGTCGGCGACGCCCTCGGCGGCGTACAGCGGTGCGTTCTCGTCGAGACGCCGCACGTCGATTGTCACGACGTCGTCCTGTACCTTCTCCGGGCGGTTGAACCCCTCCCCTTCCTTGCCGAGTGGAGGGTGGTTGTGCATCTCGTGTTTGTCGCGACCGGCGGTGCCGCGACCGCCGCGGTGCCCAGCACCCCGACGGTTCTTCTGCGAGCCCCCGCCGTGCGTTCGCGAGCCGCGCTGGCGTTTCTTCTTGTTAGTCATTATCGCATCGCCTCCAGTAGGCTGTCCAGGTCTTCGGTCCCGTGGACGCCCAGTTGGCCACCTGTAGCAACCGGTTGTTTAATACCTTTGTGACCGCCGCGTGGCGGATGCAGGCGGAGGGTCGGCGACAGCCCCGCATCGGATAGGGTCGTTTCCTCGTCGAGAAGCGCCGTTGCAAGCTCCGAAACGGAGTCGTAGGCCGTGTTGTCCGTGACCCACTCGTCGTCGATGTCCTCGTCGCCCGTTGCGGGTTCGCCGCGGGTGGACAACAGAAGTTCGACAGTTTCCTGGCTCGGCGTGCCGTGGGCCACGTAACCGTTCACCTTGGTGATCATCCCCTCGTAGCTCGGCTCCTCCGGGACGAACGTCGCGTGGTTCACGCGACCGAGGTTGAGCATGTCGAGGGTGTCCCGCGTCTCGCTGTCCATGTTGACCTCGCCACGGAGCTGAACAATCGCCTTCATTCGATCACCTCGCGCTTCTCGAACGTTTCCTGGGGAACGCGCGCCTCCGCCGTGTTCCGGAGCGCGTTGAACGTCGCCTTCGCGAAGTTGACCGTCGTCCGGGTGTTGCCCGACGACCGCGTCCAGATGTCCTCGATCCCGGCGAGTTCAAGCACCTTGCGGACGGTCTCCCCGCCCGCGAGGCCGAGACCGCGCGGCGCGGGTCGAAGTTCGACCTCGACGCTGCCGGCCTTGCCGGTCGTCCGGAGCGCGACCGTGTGGGGGCGGCCACAGCCACACTCCCAGGAGCCACAGCCCCGGGAGATGTCGATGAGGTTCAGCTTGGCGATATCGATTGCCTTCTGGATCGCACCGCCGACCTGGTCGTCGCGGCCCTCCGCGTAGCCGATGAGGCCGTCGCGGTTACCCACCACGACGACACACCGGAACTTCACGCGGCGGCCGGAGTCGGTCATGCGCTGGACCATGTTGATGTCCAGAACCTCGTCTTCGAGGTCGGGGACGAGCTGGTCGACCAGCTCGGGCTCCTTGATCGGAAGCCCGGAGTTGAGCGCGTCCCGCATCGAGTCTATCTCGCCGTCTGCGACTTTCCGTCCGAGTCGCGTCTGTGGTTCCCATCCGTCTTCTACACTCATGCGTTATCCTCTCCTTCGAGCAGTTTCTCGCGCATTTCGTCGAAGTGCGCTGGCAGGTCCGTTGCGTCGAAGTCCCCGCTGTAGAGGCCGTCCTGCTGGTCGGCGTACTCGGCGATGTGCTCGCCGCGGGTGCGCCCCCAGTCGGCCAGCACGTCGTCGTTGTGTGGGATTTCGAGTCCGGCGTCGATTGCACCTTCCTGTACTGCGAATACCTTGTTCCCCGGCGTCGGGGAGTTGAGGCCGATGTCGAGCACTGCTTTCTCGATTCCGCCGTCCAGCGCACGCAGGCCCGCGAGCAGGCCGGTCAGGTACGCCGCCGGCATGTTGCCGGTCGGCGGCTCCCACCCGTGCTCGCGCAGGTCCTGGGAGTGTGCGCTCGCGACAGTCTCGTCTCCCTGCGGGCCAGTCACGACCAGCTGCGCCCTGACGTGCTTGTTGCTCGTGCGAGCAACGAGGCGTGGTTTGCCGGATTTCAGCAGGCGCAACCGTTGATGGTAATCCGTTCTGGCCTCGCGACGTCGCCGCATCGGCACCGTGTAACGTGGTCCTGTTGCCATTATGCATCACCGTTCGTTTCGTCGATGTACCGTTCCATGTCCGCGACGCTGTCGAACTCGCCGCCGCTCGCCTTGTCGTAGAGATCGCGGTACTGCGAGCGGTCGACGTCGCCCTCGTCGCGCAGTTCGCGCAAGCGAGCCCGCTGTGCGCGAATCCTCGATTGCCAGTTCTCCTTTTCGTCCTGTCGGCCGCCGGCTCTCCCCTTGCGGGACCCGAAGCCGGTCTGGTGGCCGTAGGACTGCTTTTGCTGTCGTTCGCGTGCTCGACCGCGGGAGTTCCCCCGGGGCTCGTCCGCCCGGATCGCTCCTTCGTCGACCAGTTCACGGATGTCTTCGCGGGTAATCGCCTCCGCAATATCACCCTGTCGGTCCGGGTCGAACCACAGTTTGTTCTTCCCGACGTCGAGTACCTCCGATGCGAGCCGTTTCTGTGCACTCAGGTCCGTCATTCTACTTCCACCTCCACGTACGTGGGATTGAGAACGCGGACTTCCCGGTCCTCGGCGACTTCCTCGATGCGTTCTCGCTTGCGACCGCCGACTTTCGAGGCGATGCGAACCGCCTCGGTGTCGGGGTCGACGCCCTCCAGGTCGTCGACGTTGTGGACGCGCACCTCCTCGAATCCGGAGGGGTGCAGGCCGCGAACCGGCTCCGGCGAGCGAAAGCCCGCCTCGACGGTGTCGCCCTTGCCCTTGACGCCCTTGCGCTGTTTCGAGAGTTTGCCGCTGGGTCGCCGCCACGAGGTCGGGACCCGCTTTTTCTTGTGGTGGTCCTGGCGGTTGAAGTCGGGTTTGCCGACCCGCTTTCGCTGCGTGAGCAGGCGCTCGGTCTCCTCGTCGAGTTCCGGCGTCTTCTCGACCAGGCCACGGGGCTGGAGTTCCGTCTCGACTTCTTCCTCTTTCTCGGGTTCTTCGGCCTCGATTTCCGCCTCGACCTCTTCGGTGACTTCGAGGTCACCGACGTCGGCCTTGATGCGGGCGGCCAGTGCCATCCCGATGCCGTCGACGTTCGCCAGTTCGTCCTGGCTCGCGCCCTTGACTTTGGCGACGTTGTCGTAACCTGCTTCGCGGAGCGCCTCGGCCTTGGAGTCGCCGACGCCGCTGATGTCCGTGAGTTCCTGTATCTCGGACTCGTCGTCTTGTTCGTCATCCTCCGTTTCGGCCTCGTCTTCGGCCCCGTCTTCGGCTTCGTCCTCGGGTTCGAGTTCCTCGACGTCTGCCTCGACGTCCCTCCTGAAGCTGATCCTGGCTCGCTGCGCTCACGTGTTCGACGCTCTCGTAGCCGGCCTCGCGGAGCGACTCGGCCGTCGCCTCGCCGACGCCGCCCAGGTCCGTCAGGTCCGAGAACTCTTCGTGTTCGTTTTCGGCTTCCTCGTCGCTCATCAGGCATCACCTCTGGTTGGTTTTCCAGTGATGTAGACGCCATCCTGGAAGACGCGGACGTCCTTGTCCTTGACGCGGGTCAACTGTTCGATGTCGGCAGCTGTCTGTCCGACCGCTTCGATGTCGGGGCCGCCGAGGGTTATCTGCTCCCCGTCGACCTCGACTTCGGTGTCGCCGTGAATCTCGGTCCGTCGCGGGGCGCGCTCACCGAGGAAGTTCTCGATGGCGACCTCGCCGTTCTCGACGGTAACCTGCATCGGGAAGTGCGAGTAGAACACTTCCATCTCGTACTCCCAGCCCTCGGTGACGCCGTAGAACATGTTCTCGACGTGGCTCTCGAACGTGCCAATCGTCGACATGGTTTTGGCGTCGTCGGCGTCGCTCTCGATGACGACGTCGCCGTCGTCGACCGAGACCGAGATGTCGGGGTACCAGAGTCGGCGCGTGACGCTACCGTTCGGTCCCTCTACCGTGAGGTCGAGGTGGTCCACCTCGGCGCTCACGTCGTCGGGTGTTTCGAGTCGTACTTCTGGCATTGTTAGTATACGTAGGCGATGACCTGACCGCCAACCCCTTCCTGGCGGGCCTCGTAGTGGCTCATGATGCCGTGCGAGGTGGTGACGATGAGCGTCCCGTAGTCGCGGGCGGGGAGGAACCGCTTCTCCCACTTTTCGAACTCGTCGGCACCTGCCGAGTACCGGGGTTTGACGGGGCCACACTCGTTGATGGCTCCTTTCAGTTCGACCTCGAACTTGCCGGCCTTTCCGTCGCCGATCCGCTGGAAGCCGTCGATGTACCCGCGGTCGTAGAAGACCTCGAGTACGCTACCGATCTCGTTCGAGGCGGGCTGTACCACCTGCGTCAGATGCCCGACGCCCTCGGCGTTGTCGAGCGACGAGAGCGCGTTGGCGAGTGGGTCGTTTCCTGTCATGAGTACTTCTTGAACCCCATGCTTCGGGAGACCTCGCGGAAGCACTGCCGGCAGAGGTAGATGTCGTACTTGCCGACGAGTCCCTGCTTGCGTCCGCATCGCTGGCACTCCCGCAACTGGTCCGTCCGTTTCGCGGCCTGCTCGCCGGTGGGCTCTTCTCGTTCGCTCTCGCTCATTCTGTCACCTCCACGTCGAACCTGTCCTCGACGTATGTGATGGCGTCCTCGGGTGTGAGGCGGTGACTCGACGGAATCGGGCGCGACGCCGTATCGCGCTTTGCCACACGGTAGCCCGGCCGGACCAGGTTGACCGTCACGTCCAGCCCGTAGATGCCGATGGTGGGGTCGTACTCCTGGCTCGGGAAATCGGTGTGGTCCTCGATGCCGAAGCTGAAGTTGCCCGTCTCGTCGAACTGCGCCCTGCGCAGGTCGATCAGCCCCAGGGCCGTTTCGAGGAACTCCGCCGCGTCCTCGTGGCGCAGCGTCACCTTCGTCCCAATCGGGTCACCCTCGCGGATGCCGAACTCCGGCTCGGTCGTCTTCGCCGTCGTCCTGACCGGCTGCTGGCCCGTCATCTCACCCAGGATGTCCTCTGCGTGCCCGAGTTCGCGACCTCCCTGACCGACGCCCATGTGGACGACGACCTTCTCGATCCGGGGCTCGCGCATCTCGTGGAAACTATCTGATTCTGAACTCATTCATCTCCCTCCGCTTCGGACGTCTCGTCCTCGTCGGTTTCGTCACCGGCTGTCGACTCGTCCTCGTCGGTTTCGTCACCGGCTGTCGGTTCGCTCTCATCGGTTTCGTCATCGGCTGTCGGTTCGCTCTCATCGGCGGACTCGCCGCCGTCCGAGTCGTCGGTGAAGTTCTCGTCGATGACGACCACGTACTCCTCGACAGTCTCGAACCCGTCGCCGCCGTCCTGTCCGACGAGGACGTTGTTCGAGGAACTGCCCGATGTCACCTGAATCTCGTCGATGGTGCCGATCTGGCCCGCGTGGCTCCCCGCGACAGCCGTCACGAGGGCACCTTCCTCGTACTCGAAGTGGGCGACGATCTCGTCGTCCTGGTTGCCGACGACGAGCGAGTCGCCACCGGAGTAGGAACTGTCCTCGTCGACGAGCAGCGTCTGTCCGTCGTGAAGCGTCAACTGGACGTTCCCGCCGGGGACGTACTGTTTGTTCTCGATCTTGCCGAGTTTGCTGTCCGCGGAGTCCTCGTCGATGGGCGTCAGTGTCAGCCGACCGCCCTCGTCGGGGAACACGCGGTAGTACTCCTCGCGTTCGAGGAACGCGACGATGTCGAACATTCCGACCGGCCGTTCCTCGTCGCTGACCGCCTTGCCGTTGATGAGGACGCTGTCCTGGTTCAGGGCGTAGCGTGCCTCCTTGCGGTTGTCGACGTAGCCGAGCACGTCCCGCAGGACGATCAGGAGCGGCACTCCCGACTCCCCGTGGGGGCCTGCGCCCGCCTTGACGGTGAACGTCTCCTCTTTCCGTTCGACTGGCCAGCTTTTCGGCACTGACAGCCGTTTCTGGTGGTTGCTCATTCGTTGTCCTCCTCCAGTCGTTCCTGGCGCTGCTCGTCCGAGAGGTCGAGGTTCGTCACGCGCAGGTTGCTGGCGTCGACCGGTCGCGGCACTTCCTCGCCGTCGACCGTCTCGACGGTCACGTCCTCGACGTGTACTGTCGTCTCGCGGAGGTCGACGTCGACGACTTCGCCCGTTTCGCCGGCGAAGTCACCGCGCATGATCTCGACCGTGTCGCCCGCGTTGACGCGGACGGACCGCTGGCCGTACTCGTCGCGGAGGTCCCGCGACAGCGTCGCCATGACCTGCTTGTGTCGCTCGTGTAGCGGTGCCGTTCGTTTCTCCTTTCGCTGTTTGTGTGGTTGGCGAGTCATACTATCATCGTGGCTGTTGAGGCGATTGCTCCGAACCGCTCTGCGACCTCACGCGCGATGGGACCCTTGATCTCGGTCCCGCGCGGGTCCTCGTTGTCGTCGACGATGACGGCCGCGTTGTCCTCGAACTTCACGCGAGTCCCGTCGGGCCGCCTGATGGGCTTTCGCTGACGGATGATGACGGCTTCGAGCACCTGTCGTCGCATCTCCGGCGTGCCCTTCGTCACCGACACCGTCACCTTGTCGCCCAGGCCTGCCTTGGGCTGGCGGTTGAGCTTGCCCGAGTAGCCCGCAATCGAGATGACCTTCAGTTCGCGTGCACCCGTGTTGTCCGCACACGTGATGAGCGAACCCTTCTTGAGTCCCTGCGTGACGTCCGCTTTCATCGCTTCCATCACTCGTCACCTCCTTCCTGCTCGCGGCTGTCGCCGGTCGCTTCCGTGGCCTCACTGGCCACGCGCTCGACGACGACGTGGGATTTCGTCTTCGAGAGCGGTCGCGTCTCTGCTATCCTGACGGTGTCGCCGACGGAGAGACCCTCGAGCACGCCCGGAACGTGGGCCGGGATGCGCGAGCGGCGCTTCATCTTCCTGTCGTATTTCGGCACAGTCACGTCGTACTCCCGCTGGACGACGACCGTCTTCTCCATGTCCGTCGAGACGACTTCGCCTTCGAGTGTCTGCCCGCGAACCGACAGCTCTCCGTAGAACGGACACGTCTCGTAATCGTACTCGTCGGGATTCTCCGGTTCTGGTGGTTGCGCTACGTCTAGTCCTATTCCCATTTCGAATCACCTTTGTGTTCCGTGCGCCGTGCGGGACGCGCGAGGAGCGTCTCGCCCGCCGTCTCGACGACTTCCCCGGAGGGAAGCGTCCATTCGAAGGTGGCGCTGTCCTTCGGCACGTGTGACACCCGACCCCCTGTCTCGATGCCGAGCGTCCGGGTCGTCTCCATCACGACTTCGCCTTCGAGTCCGACGAGGTCCGGGTTCGACGCGGAGGCGACTCTCACGTCGAGTCCGACGAGTTCGTGTCTGGTCAGCGTCTCGGGTGTCACTGCCATCGTCACTCACCGCCGTCCTCGGCGTCGATTTCGCCTTCCTCTCGCTGGATGGTCTTGATGCGTGCAATCGCCCGGCGAAGCTCCTTGATTCGGGCGGGATTCTCCGGCATTCCGCCCGTCGCCTTCACCGCGTTCGCGTTCAACAACTCCGTCTCGAGTTCCTCGAGTTCCGCCTGGCGCTCCGCCGGCGTCATGTCGCGGATTTCGTCTGTGTGGAGCACTGTCATTTTTCGTCATCCTCCGTTTCGGAATCGTCCGACTCACCCTCGGTGTCTTCGGGTTCGTCCTCCATCTCGTCTATCAGTTCCTCGGCTTCCGCCTCGGTGTCCTCGTCGAGTTCTTCCTCGACGGCCGCGTCGAGGTCTTCGAGTTCGTCCTCGACGCCTTCCTCACCAGGGAGGTCGGGGTCCTCGAACTCGCCTTCCTCTTCGATCACTTCCTCGTCGTCTTCCTCGACGACCTCTTCCTCGACGACTTCCTCCTCGAGTTCTTCGGCTCCGGCGTCCTCCTGCTCGGACGGCGGGGCACCGATCCCCGGCTCCTCGCCGTCTTCGGGTTCGCCGGCGAGCAGTTCGTCGACGCCCTCGCTCTCGACGACGTAGTCCTCGACTTCGACGCCCTCGCGGACCTGGAAATCGTCGGGGAGCTGTGCCCCCGGCGGGATGATCTTGACCTGGACGCCGATGGTCCCGAGCTTCATCACTGCCGTGGCGACGCCGTGGTCGACGATTTCCTCTGCGGGTTCGCCGTTGTGCTTGATGTAGCCGCGGTTGAACTTCTCGACGCGCGACCGCGCGCCGGTCACCTTGCCCGACAGGACGATCTCCGCGCCGAGCGCGCCGGCTTCCATGATTCGGTCGATTGTCGTGTGTCCGGCCTTCCGGAAGTACCAGCCACGCTCCAGCGCGTTGGCCAGCCTGTCGGCGACGATGCGGGCGTTCAGGTCCGGCTCGTCGACCTCCTGGACGTCGACCTGGGGGTCGTCGAGGCCGAACTCGCTTTCCAGCGTGTCGGTGATCTTGCGGATGTTCTTTCCGCCCTTGCCGATGACCATGCCGGGTTTCTCGGCCTTGAGCACGATCTGGGTTCCCATCGGGGTCTTGGCGATTTCCATGCCGCCGTAGCCGGCGCGACCGAGTTCGTCGGCGAAGAACTCGTCTATCTGGGTCCGCTGGAGGCCGTTCTCGATGAACTGCTGTTCGTCGGCCATCTACTCCTCACCTCCCTCCGTGAGGATGAGTTCGACGTCGCACTCCGTGGCGTTCCACTCGGAGGCGCGCCCCATCGCGCGGGGCTTGCGACCGCGGCTCTCGCCGACCTTGTGGGGGGCGACGTGCATGATCTCCATCGAACTGCCATCGAAGCCCTGGTTGTCGGCGTTGCCGATGGCGTTTCCCAGGAGGTCGAGGAAGGCGTTGGCCGCCTTCTCGGGGTACCGTCCGGCGTCCCAGCCGTCGATACCGTTCCTGTGACCGACGCCCGCGTTGTGTTCGCGGAAGGGGACGGCCTGCTTTTCGTTGACGACCCCTTCGAGGTACTCGACCGCTTCGCCGGCCGGCATCCCCTTGATCTCACGGGCGATGGCCTTGCTGTGCTTGAGACTTATCTGCCGCTCCCGGAGCATCGCTTTCGCCGTCGTGTCCGGGTCGGCGTCGACTGAGTAGCTGATTCCCATGGTTTATTTCAAGGGTACGAACTTCGAGGAGCGCGTGGCTCCGATGCCGGCCTGTCCGTGTTCGACGTCACTGCGGGTCAACTGGAACTCGCCCAGGTAGTGCCCGATCATCTCGGGCTCGACCCTGACGCGCTCGAAGCTCTGACCGTTGTGGACCGCGAACGTGAGCCCGACCATCTCCGGGAGGATCGGCATGTCCCGGAGGTGTGTCCGGATGGGCTCGTTGGCGGTCTCCTCCTCTTCCGACTCCCCTGCTTCGTCGAGCAGCTGTCGGTGTTCGTAGGACAGGCCGCGTTTGATGGTTCGCCGCTGTCGTGCGGGGAGCAGTTCCGCGACCTCGTCGAGGCTCATCTCCTGTAACTCCTCAAGCGTGTGACCACGGTAGGTAAACTCGCCCTCGTGGCCGATCTGGTAGTCCGAATCGCTCATCTGTCACCACCTCGTCCGGTTCGCCGCGAGGAGATGTCCCCGACCTTGCGTCCCGGCGGGGCGTCCCGCGAAATGCTTTTCGGCCTGCCGGGGTGCTGGCGGCCGCCGCCACCGAACGGGTGGTCGACGGCATTCATCGCAACACCCCGGACCCGCGGCCAGACCATCCCGCGCGCCTTGACCTTGTGGTGTTTGTTCCCTGCCTTCACCATCGGTTTCTCCGTCCGGCCGCCGCCGGCGACGACGCCGATGGTCGCTCGACAGTCGGGGTCGAGGCGCTTCATCTCGCCGCTGGGCAACTGGACGACCGCGACGTTGCGGTCGTGGCTCAGCAGCGTCGCGCTCACGCCGGAGGCGCGGGCGAACTTGCCCCCGTCGCCGGGGTTGGCCTCGACGTTGCAAACCGGGACGCCCTCCGGAATCTCCGCGAGAGGGAGCGTGTTGCCCGGTTCGACCCTGGCCGAGACGCCGACCTGAATCTCGTCGCCGACCGCGACTCCCTCCGGGGCGAGCACGAGTCGCTGGTCGCCGTCCTCGAACTCGATTGCTGCGACCGGAGCGCTCCGTGCCGGGTCGTGTTCGATGTCGACGACCCTGCCCGAGATTACGTCGCCTTCCTCGACGTTACGGTGTGCGAGGTCGGCCTTGTACCGGTGGGAGGGTGCGCGGAACGTCGGCGAGCCAGCACCGCGGCGCTGTCCTCGGATTCGTCGTCCCATCTCAGAACACCCCGATTCGCGACGCGATTTCCTGTGCGTCGTGTTCGTCCGAGAGCTGTACTTCGGCTTTCTTCTGGCCCTGTGCGGTAACCATCGTGTTGATTCCCTCCGCTGTCACGTCGAACTGCTCTTCGATCTCCTCGACGATTTCGGCTTTCGTCGCATCCGCCTGGCAGATGAAGACCATCTTGTTGTCGAAGTCCATCTTGTCGACGGACTTCTCGGTCACGTGGGGGTAGAGGATCGCGTCCATCATCCCTCGGTCACCTCCTCGAGTGCGCTCTCGGTCCAGAGGGTGAGTCGACCCGGATGCGTCCCGGGTGCGAGGGTCTCGGCGTCGAGTTCCGACGCGGTCGTCACGTCCGCACCCGGAAGGTTCCGGGCGGCACGCGAGGGCTCCTCGCTGGTGACAAACAGGATCGACTTCGGCCGTCGATACTTCCGGCCGCGGGTCGTCCCCTGCCCGGCACGGATTTTGGTCTCGTCGGCGCGCTCGATGTCGGTGTGAACGCCGAGCGATTCGAGCGCCTCGACCGCCTCCTTGGTCTTCTCTATGTCCTCGAACTCGTCGCTGACCACGAGCGGGAGTTCGACGCCCTCGTCGAACTCGTGACCGCGCTCGCGCACGAGGTCAGCATCCGCGGTGGCCGCGATGGCCGAGCGGACTGCCTTCCTCCGCTCTTTCTCGTTGACGTCGAGCGAGCGGTCCTTCCCCTCCTTGGGCGGGTGAGCGACGCGACCGCCGACGGTCTGTGGCACGCGGCGTCCACGGCCACCTTCGCGTGGCACGTGTGCCCGGCCGCGACCGCTCCCGAACGACTCCGCCGGCGTTCGAAGGCCCGCGTAGTCGTCCGAACCGTAGTCCTGCTTTCGATTTGCCTGTGCCGCGAGCACCGCACGCCGGATGAGGTCCGGGCGGAACTCGCTTTCGAAGGCGTCGGGAAGTTCGACGTCCCCGTCCGTTTCTCCGTCGAGTGTGCGTACTGGTACCTGCATGATTTATCCCTGGTTCGATGCCGTCGAAACGTATCGCACCTCGGGGTCGAGGCGGGGCTGGTCTTTCGGACGCACTGCAGGTCGAAGCCGCACCAGGCGCTTCTCCGGACCGGGAACCGAACCCTTCACCAAGGCGTACGAGCCGTCGACCTCACCGTAGTTGACGAACCCGCCCTCAACCGTCGGGTCGTCGTCGCTGATGTCGACGAGGCGCTTGTTGAGTTCGGTCCGCTGGTGGTAGCCCATCTGTCCCTGCTGTGGGACCGTCGAGCGGACGCGCGAGGGGTTCCACGGGCCGAGGTTGCCGATGCGTCGTCGCCACCCCTGGCGCGAGTGTTTCCCCTTGCGCTTCTGGACGCCCCATCGCTTGACGGGGCCCTGCGTGCCCTTGCCCTTCGTGACGCCCGCGATGTCGGCGTACTCGCCGGCGCGGAACACGTCGGTGACGGTGTACTCGCCCTTGCCGACCAGGTCGAGACCGAACTCGACGCGGTCCTCCATCGAACCGCCGCCGATCCGGTTTTCCATCACGTCGGGCTGTTTCTTGGGCACGCCGTCGAGTTCCTCCGGGACCGTGTGCGTGATCGCACGCACGTCCCCGAGGTTTCCTGATTCGAGTGCGTCCTGAATCTGTTCCTCCGCGGCGTCCGCGTCGTGGTCGTCCGGCAGGTCGAGTCTCCGGTCGAGTTCCGGATGGAAGTCCTCGCCCCAGACCTCGGTCAGCGGACGCTGTCCGTACGGCGTCTTTTCGTAGGCTCGCAGTGCAACGACCCGCATCGGTGGCGTCTCGACGACAGTCACCGGGACCGTCTCCTCCATGCCTTCGCGTGGGGAGTCGGGCTGGTCGTTGATCATGACGACGTGGCTCATCCCGGCCTTGTAGCCGGCGAACCCCTGCAGTCCGGGTTGCCCGTCGTCGTCGGGCCAGCTGTTGAATCGCGGCGTCTCACTGGCCGCACGACTGCGCGGGCCGAAGCCCAGCGAACCTTTGCGTGGTCTTTCTGGTTGTGGCATTTGCGTTCACTCCATGAGGTTCAGGCAGGCGAGCGTCGCGAACATCGCTTCCTCGGTTCGAACGACCCCGCTGCCCTGGTTTGGAACCGTGTTGAGCCAGAGGTCAAACCGTCCAGTCTCACCCTCCTCGCGGATCGACCCGGGCGGGACGTCCAGTATCGCCGGGAGGCCGCGCTCGGGTGCCCCGAACGCGACCGTGAACTCCCGGTCGACGCTGGCGTCGTCACCAGCGGTCGTGCTGGTGGCCTCGGCCAGTTCGTCGAGGCGCGAGGGACGCAGCCGACTCCCGTGCCGCGATGCGGCGATTGTGAGCCCGGCGTCCTCGCGCGTCACTGCACTGTCCAGGTCCGTGGCGTCGACGGCGTAGCCCGGAAGGGGCTCGTCGACGAGTTTCGCCCGGACCGGTTCTCGCGAAGAGACTCTGACGGAGACGCGCTCCCCCTCGGCCGGTTCCATACCGTCCGGAACCGGCAGGGAGATCGGGTGTTGCAGTCCGCAATTGACCCGGACGCGCCCATCAGCTCCGACCTCGGTCACGATTCCCTGTCTTAACGACCCCGAACCCTCGGATCCGGAGCCGGTCCGTGTCGCCACGCGGAGCGGCGGCAGGACGCCCGCGTACTCCAGTTCGTCCCGCGTTCCCCACACCTCCTTTCGGAGGTACGGCGGCGTCGCGGCGTACCGCAGTACGGTTTCGACGAACCCGTCGCCGAACTCCCCGGCCCCGTCGGGGTCGGGAAAGACCGTGAGCCGGTCCACCCGGAACACTGTGGCCGCGCGGGCCACGTATCCTGTCTTGCGAGTCGCCTCGCGTTTGTCGGTTGCTTCCCGGGCGAGCGACGACGGCACGAGCACGCTGACGGTCATGCCATGACGCTTCCACGTCGCGCCACTAGACTGTAGCGATTAGTCCCGCTTACGTACTTAAAAAGCCCGCGTTTTGCTCCCGTGCTGAGAGACGTTCACATGCCGCTTGCCACCCTTCGCTCTCATCTAACGGAGGATGTCAATGTTCACCCTCCTCGACCGGGGTGGGTCAACGTTCACCCCCATCGAACATGGCTCTCACGCGCCGCGCAGAGTCATCCAGCAGTTCGGTATCGTCGGTGAATATCTCCAGCGCCACAGTGCCATCGAACGACCCCAGGTGCTCGGAGAGCAGGTCGAACTCGATTTCGCCCGCGCCGACAGGGATGTGCGTATCCCCGCGCCCTCGTGCATCGTGGACGTGGAGGTGGGAAATTAGGTCCCCGTACTCCGAGAGAAACCGTTCGATTCCTTCGTTCCCGTCCTCGATGTACGCGTGGCCGACGTCGAAACAGACCGGTGCACTCACCTCCGCTGCTAGCTCCCCGAGGACGGACAGCGGGAGGCCGCGTTTCTGGTGGCCGACGTTCTCGACGACGACTTCGACCCCGGCCTCGCGGCCGGCCGCGACGATTTCGGCCAGTTGAGACACGAAAACCGGCCGAAGCGAGGAGCAACCGGCGTTGATAGGCAACGATTGCCTCGTTTATCTCCGGAACTGGCGTGGCGACGACCTGTTTGAACGGCAGGTGAACGTCGAGTGCGAGGTCCAGTTCGTCACAGACGCCCCGCAGCCGTTCGTCGTCGATTCGCTCGGGAACGTCGGCCGCCTCAGCCAGCCCGAACTCGACGGAGTCGTACCCGACCCCTGTCGCTTCGAGGCGGTCTATCGAACTCCCGACAGTGAGTCCGAGTTCCACTGTCCTGTTCGTCCGTCCGAGTTCGGAACTTCGACCGCCCTCGTCCTGGCCTCTCTCCATATCCCCACATATGCCCGCCTCCACTACAAGGTACCTGTCGCGGTTAACGCTCTCCCCTACGAAACTGCCCTCGCGCCGGGCCCAAAAGAGTCACGAACGTCCGTATCACGGGTCACCCAATCCGGAGCGTACATCCGCTTATGCCCGGACAGCCAGGATCGGAACGGGCGTGTTCCGGAGGACCTCCTCGGTCGTACTTCCGAGCAACACGCGACTGATACCGCTTTTCCCGTGTGTTCCCATCACGACCAGGTCGATTTCTTTCTGTTCTAGGTAGTCGATGAGTTTTTCCGGGGGATTGCCCTCGATTATCGCCGTGGTCGTCTCGACGTCGGCGCGCGTAGCGGCGTTCTTGACCGGGACGAACAGGCTCTGGACGTCCTCTTCGACGTCGGATTCAGTTCCGGGAACGTCCTGGGTGAGGTCCCCTACTTCTGTCATTTCGATCACGTGGACCGCATGAAGAGTCGCATCGTTCACTGCTGCGGTATGGATGGCGTGCTCGACGGCCGCTTCGGAGCCTGGGCTCCCGTCGGTCGGCAGGAGAATCTCGTCGTACATCGATACTACCTACGGCGCTCGACGGGAAGTAATTTCGTCGAGCGGGGGCTATCTGCAGGCAAACGAACGGGAAAGAGGAGTATACTCGGCGGTCTCGGTGAGAACACCGCATGAACCAGATGCTCAGGTGGTATCCAGGTCGGTCGCCTCCCGTCTGAGGTCACTCATGACAGGTGCAGCCGTCGATCCGTGCGTTACGATGGAACTGAGAACCACGACGCCGACTATCGCCCAGACCATCTCCGCACCCGGGAACGTCGCGTTGTTGATCCCGTAGGCAAGGTAGTAAAACGAGCCGATGCCGCGGATACCGAAGAAGGCGATAGCGTTGCGTTCGTTCGGATAGCCGAACAGACCGATGATTCCGGCGAGCGGGCGGATCAGCACCACGACCACGACCCCGACTGCGATTGCCTGTAGCGACAGTGGCGCGAGCAGTCCGGTGACCAGGGCACCGCCGAACAGGACGAGCAGGATCGACGTGACGAGGCGTTCGATTACCTCCGAGAACTCGTGGAGTTGGTCGTGGTAGTCAGAGTGACGCTCGTGTCCCCGTATCGTGAGTGCTGTCACGAAGACCGCGATGAAGCCGTATCCGTACGCTATCTCCGTGATACCGTACGAGACGAACGTCGCGGCCAGCGCCTCGACTCCCGCCATCGCGGTAGCGAGTTTCGTGGCCGCGGGAACCCGAAAGAGGTACTTCGCGATGGCCTTGCCGACGACCCAGCCGATAACAACGCCTGCGATAATCTTGTAGAACACGTCGACTACAACCCATTCCTGGAGCCAGTTCTCCGGGGCCACTCCGAGCGTCGCCATCGATATTGCCATGTACGTGAACGGGAAAGCCAGCCCGTCGTTCAATCCCGCTTCGGAGGTGAGCGCGAACCGGACCTCGTCGCTGACCCCCTCTTCTGGCGGGTCGACCTGTACGTCCGACGCGAGCACCGGGTCTGTCGGGGCCACGACCGCACCGAGCAGTACCGCAGTCGGGACTGCCAGTCCGACCGCCAGCCAGCCCAGCAGCGCCGTCACGGCGATTGTCAGCGGCATCGTGATTACCAGCAAGCGCCACGTGCTCTGCCACCGCCACATCCCAATCGGCCGGTCGATCTTCAACCCGGCACCCATCAACGCCACGATGACTCCGAGTTCGGTCAGCCGTTCCGTGAGGCCCCCGTGCTGGATCGGGTCCGGCGTTGGGAGTCCGAGTGGCAACGCGAATACTGCCATCCCGAATGCGACGTAGACGATTGGAAACGATAGCGGCCGGTGACTCAGTACACGCGGCAAAACGACAATCCCCAGCACCGCCACTCCGACGATGACGAGTGCAGTTTCGTACAGAGCCACACCTAGACACAGTGTTTCGGAGGGGTGTATCTACTGCAGGACATCAAAAGCAACACTTAGGAAAGCCCGTCGATGGTAGCCCCAAGATTACCGGCGGCTGTGATCCTACAGCAGTCACCTCAATCGTCAGCAACCTGCTCTCCGGCACCTGCCCCGCGCGTAACTACCTGATCGGTTTCCAGTGTTACGCCGAACCCGCCGGGCCCGAACTCGAAATCCACTTGGTCGACCACGGCGAAGAACTTGCTACAGTGGTGGCCGTCGGGATCTATTTTCGTCACTGACTCGACGAATCCGGCTTCCTGCAAGCTGTCGAGTCGGCGATAGACCGTCGCCTTCGACGCGCCGGTGGCGTCGATGAGTTCTCGGCCTGTTCTGGGCTGGTCGATGAGTGCGGCAAGTACCCGGCGCGTGTACTCGTCACCGAGCAACTCCAGTAACTCCTCTGCCGGCATCGAAGCTGTTTGCGAGACTCGTTGCTCTCTCCCTGACACCGAACCGCGCGATGTTGAGGACCGAGTCTGTCGGGGCGGATGTTCCATACAGTTACTCTCTCGGCCTCCCTCACTCAAAACCCATGCTAGCTATTTTCACTCCTGTTGCTCACACATTCTAGCAGTGAAGAAAGGTGAGTAGAGGTGAACAAAGAGCGAGACGAGATGCAGTTGCCGAGTAGCCCCTGAGCGAGGAGTGGTAATCCGACGGGGCAGACACCCGACAGCCATCATTTGGACAGGGAGACTCTCGGTCCATTGGGCATCAATGTTTCTGGCAGAGAAACGGGAGTGGTACAATCTTTAGTATCCCGTACAACTGTTCAGATGGCGGCAGACGATGCCGCCGGCCGTGTCTCTGATGCAACGGCGTGAAACCGGTACCCGCCCGCCGGTGTCGGAACACCCTTGTGGGACACCGACGCCCCTTTCCGTGGTTTTCTCCTTTGCCGGTCTTTTCTCCCCCCTGTCATTGGATGGACCTGTGTCTTGATAGCTAGACTCCATCACTATGGGTACGGGCGTCAAATATCCACGTGATGGCAGTCTTCGGGCTCTTGCCGGGCGGTCGTGGTCAGGGACCATCGCGTTTTGACGAGCCACAATCGTCTACCCATCATGTCAGGAGATAACTTCGGTCTCGGTTCGTTCCCGGCCGACAGCTACCCCGAGCCAGTGTGTAGCTACACTGTCGAGAACTCCGGCCCGGTCGTTCGGGCAACGAACGAGTCCTTCGACGAACGGTTCGGGTCCGTCACGTCCGGCGAACCTGTCGCCGCCGTGTTCGAACGGGCGAATCTCGAACCGCAGTCATCGACGTCGCTTACCGAACTTCTGGGTCGAACCGAGCAGTTCGTCGTACACGACTCCGGGAGTGCTCGCGTCGGAAGTTCGCAACGTTATCTGGTTCGACCCGTCCATCGGTCGGGAGATGACACGGACTATCTCGTTTTCACGGACGCGAGTTCGCTCGACGACCTCGATTGTATGCTGGGGTCACTCGGCGTGGATCACGTCGCAAGCGTCGTCAGTCACGACCTCCGCAATCCGCTCGACGTCGCCAAAGCCCGGCTCCGTGCTGGGCGGGAGTCCGGCGACGACGAACACTTCGACCACGTCGAACAGGCGCACAACCGCATGGAGCGGATAATCCAGGACGTCCTGACGCTCGCCCGGGGGGAGGACGTCGTCGAACCGGAGGAACCGGTCGACCTCACACGGGTGGCCAGCGAGGCCTGGGAGAGCGTCGAGACGAACAGTTCCACCCTGGCTGTAGAGGGTACCCTGCCGACGACAGTCGCCGATCCCGACCGAGTCAGTCGACTCTTCGAGAACCTGTTTCGAAACGCCGTGGAACACGGTTCCACGAGCCCTGACTCGCAGGCTCGTCAGGACGCTGTTGAGCACGGCTCAACAGGCCCTAATTCGCAAGCTCATCAGGACGCCGTGGAACACACCGGACCGGAGGTGACGGTCACCGTCGGCGACATGGCAGACGGCTTTTTCGTGGCAGACGACGGGCCGGGCATCGCTCCGGAGGAACGCGAACTGGTGTTCGAACCCGGCTACACGCCCGACGAACACGGAACCGGACTCGGCCTTGCAATCGTTTCTCGCATCGCGGACCTGCACGGCTGGACAGTGAACGTGACGACGGCGGAGGAGGGGGGAGCGCGATTCGAGATTACCGGCGTCGACCCGGCCTGACCCTGTCCTCAGGCGTCGTTTCATAGTGACTGCCATGATTCGCTACCGCCGAGTCGTCAGGGATACCCCGTTTCGACTGGTGAACCAGCCAATAAATCGAGGCAGGGCCGAAAACAGTCACAGCAGTTACCATCACATCAGCAGTCCCGATGTAACCAGTTATTTGACCTCGCCGACGATGGTTGGTATATGGACGAGCCACTGGAGCACTCACCGTACGGGGTCCTCGAAGTGGACCCGGATGGCACTGTGCGTCGGGTCAACGACGCTGCCGGCCAGCTCCTCGACGTACGGTCAGGGGCTGGCACTCCTATCGAGTCCCTCTTTCCCGACTCCGTCGAAGCGAGCGTTCCCGGCGCGTTCGATACTCCGCCGGAGACCGAGCGAACCATCGAGGAGTACTATCCTGGACTGGACCGCTGGCTCTCGGTCTCCATCGTTCCGACCGACGAGCGCGTGTTTCTCTATCTACAGGATGTGACCGACAGCTTTCGGGACAGACGCCAGATAGAACAGCTCCGGGGTGATCTGGACCGCCTGACAGTCCTGAACGAACTCATCTCGGACATCCTCGGCGAACTCGTGGGTGCGACCACCCGGGAGGAAATAGCGGAGACCATCTGCCGACGGCTGGGTGAGACCGAACTGTACGAGTTCGCGTGGGTCGGCGAGCGGAACCTCGGGAGCGGCGACATCGTCGTCAGGGCAGCGGCCGGCGAGACCGGTCGAACGCTCGCCCGTATCGAGGAGTGTCTCGACGACACCGGGCGGGTCCCGGAACAGCGCGCCATCGAATCGAGGGAGTCCGAACTGGTCCAGCCCCTGGGGGACGACGAGATGGTTCCGGAATCGGTCCGTCGGGCGGCGTTTGCCGACGGCCTCCAGTCGCTGCTCGCGATTCCCCTGACTTACGGGGAGAGCGTCTACGGACTCGTCGGCGTGTACTCTGCCGACCAGGATGCGTTCTCCGAGCGCGAGCGGGCGAGTTTCGAAACTGTCGGCGAGATGGCCGGCTTCGCCGTCAACGCGGCGCGACACCGCAACCTCCTCCTGTCGGATTCCGTCGTAGAACTCACCGTCGAACTGACCGACCGGAACGTCCCGTTCGTCGGGGCCACGAGCGAGTTCGACGCCTCCCTCGCCGTCGAAGGAACGGTCGTCCGGGGCGAGACGCTGCTGTGTTATCTCGGCGTCAGCGGAAACGACCCCGAACCGGTCGCAGACTGGCTCTCGTCTGCTGACGGCGTTGCTTTAACCCGTCTCATCGGCGAATACGGCGACGGTGGCACTCTGGAAGTTGCCGTTGAGGCGGGAACACCGCTCGGTGCACTGGCGTCCCGCGGGGTGACGATCCAGTCAGCTACATTCGAGGGCGGGAGCGGCCGCATCGTCGTCGAACTCTCGCCCGAGGAGAACGTCCGCCGGATCGCGGGTTCCGTCACACATCGGTACGACGCCGAGGTGGTGGCCAAGCGCGAGCGCTCGCGCGACATCACGACTGCCCGGGAACTCAGGGACGAACTCAGTGACCGCCTGACGGACAAACAGGAGAACGCACTCAGGACCGCCTTCTTCGCAGATTACTTCGAATCACCACGGGGCAGTAGCGCCCAGGAAGTCGCCGAGTCGCTGGACATCACTGGCCCGACGCTGTTGCACCACCTCCGGGCGGGACAGCGGAAACTGCTCGACGAGTTCTTCGAGACTGCGGGGGAACCGTGAACCCGGCCACATCGCCCACGTTACCACCGACAGGAGCGGGTTAGCTTCTGTGGCGAGGGCGCTACTCCCCCGTCCGCCACGGAGCGACCGGAGGGGGCGGAGTAGGGAGGGGAGACAGCGCCCGCACGGTTGGCAAGGACGTTTCTCCGCCACAGTTACTCCCCCTCCGGTCGAAGGGGGGAGGAAGATGCTCGCCACGCCTCCGGCGGCGTTCAAACGCGACAAGAAGCCTGCGCCGCCGGGTGTAGCCGAGTGTCCAACCGGGAGGAGTGAGACACTCCAAACCGCCCGTGAAGGGAAGCCGCCTGCGGAGTCTGGAGCCGCTGTGTCCACGCCGGATGCAAGCTCCGACACAGAAACAGGAAGCCCCGACCCCAACAAGCGAGGGTCGGGTAGGCCCGAGCGCGGTAGGTCGGGGTAGTTCACCTGTCTCACTCGGTCTTTGACCGATTCCATCTCCGAAACGTATCAGAGTCAGTCTATAAATTCATCGTCGTTTGCTACGCCGCATCTGCACTACGTGCCGTTGTGAGCAGATAACAGTCGTTATGTGGGCTGGCTACGAACCCGGGAGACAGGGAACTCACGACAATGGAGAGTTCGACAGAGGCGCTCCCGAAGGCGCTCATCGTCGACGACGAGAAGGAGGTGGCAGACGCGTACGCACTCAGATTGCAGGGGCTGTGTGCAGTCCAGACTGCCTACGACGGGGAAACTGCCCTGACGACCGTCGACGACGAGGAGATTGACGTCGTCCTGCTGGACAGGCACATGCCGGGGATGTCCGGCGACGACGTGCTCTCGGAACTCGAAAGCCGGGGATACGAGGGGAAGACCATCATGGTGACGGCTATCGACCCGGGGTTCGACGTTCTGGACATGCCGTTCGACGATTACCTGTGCAAGCCGGTCGAGCGCGAGGACGTCAGGGCGGCAGTCCGACAGCAGTGTGAGATTCTGGGCTACGAGACGCTGGGGGAGTACTTCAGCGTCGAATCCAAACGCCGCGTGATTGCGGCCGAACTCCCTGCGGAGGAACTTGAGACTCACGAGCAGTATCAGTCGACCGAAGACAGGGCGGAACGTCTCGAACGGCGGGCCCGCCGACTGCTTGAGGAGGCACCCGAGCTGTTCGAGACGTTCGAAGCGGTCGGTCGCGAGGGGCGGTAACTCCCTCCTTAGCTCGCCTCAGCGTCCATCGACGGCGAACCTTCGGGGGACGCGTCCCCGCTCTTCCAGTGATAGGTCGCATAAACGGCGGTAACGAGGAGTACGATACTTGCGGTGAGTTTCTTCTTTGACGGCATATCCGTTCGTTCTCCCCGGGGAATCATAAACCGGTGCCGCGAGTTTCAGCCCCGGAAACACTCTATCGGCGGTCCAGAAAGGACGTATCGGTCGACTCGCGGCGCTGGTCAAGGACATCGAACTCTTCGTCCCGTCTGCGTTCGAGCCAGTATAGGAGCCGTGCCGCCCACAGCAGCTTTCGCCGTTTTTCCGCCCCAACTGATGGGTCCTCGAAGTCCCAGCCGGGAAACACGAGCCTGTCCGCACCGAGCGCATCGGCCAGGAAGGCGGCCCGGTCACCGTCGGTGAACCCCCCGAAGTTCCTGACCTGACAGATCGGCCGCGCCTGGGTGGTCGGAATCAGCTGTTCGTGTTCGATTGTAGGGACGTGACGGTCCAGCGCTGGCACGTTGTCGCCGTGGGCATGTATCGCAACTGGCTTCCCGTCGGCTGCCAGCTCCCGTGCGGTGTCCGGACGCTTGTCGAGGTCCGTGACCATGCAGTCGACGGCACAGCCGACCATCCGGAGCCTCGTGGCTGCATCCGATGCAGCGACGACGGCATCTGCACTCCTGACCCGGTCGAGTTCCGACTCCAGGCCCGCTTCCAGGAGTTCGTCGAGTCTGTCGCGCGCCCGTTCGTCCCCCGCTCTCTCGTAGCCGAAATCCGCCAGGATGGCCTCGTAGACGGGTTCCCACTCCCGGAAATCCATCACCGGTCCCTCCGTCGATGGGTTTCGGCCTGCCGATGGTCCGCCCGGCGGTGCATGGCATTTCGACCGAGAGGAACGGTGTTAAAGATTACGTGCATGAAGGCGATTACCGGTCCCCTCTCGGTATCCGTCTCGAACCGAGCGGGACTCGAACGGCCGGAACAGCGAACATCCGGGCGGTCGGTCGTCAGACCAGCACCTCGTGGCCGAGGAGGATGAGCGCCAGGAAGATGTGTTCACCGTCGACGACGAACCCGTAAAAGAGTGGTCCGCGGTCCCGCCTGGCGACGAGGCAGTAACAGAAGACGTAGCCGGTAAAGGTCAAGAGCAAACTGTATCGGCGTGTGAGGACGTCCGCGACGACGAGCGCAACGACGACAATCGAGACCAGCACCGTCGCGCCAGCAGCGATCTGACGGGTTCGTGCGGCGCTGTAGCGGACCGGGAGCGTGTCGATGCCTGCCTCGCTGTCGCCCTCGATGTCCTTGATGTCGAAGATTGCCGCTGCTATCGTTATCATCGTCGTGACGAAGACCGCCATGAACAGGATGTCGACACTCCCGAGTTGGTCGTAGTAGACGCCGACGCCGAGCGGGATGAGTCCCCACGAGAGGCCGACGAGCAGGTTCTTGACCAGCAGGACCCGTTTGAGACCGACCACGGAGTAGAGAACTGCCACGAGCATCGGAATGAGCATCCCCGGCGCATAGGGGATGTCCCGGGCAATCGCAACTCCGGTTGCAACGAGATAGAGGGCCGTGCCGATTGCGAGCAGGGCTTTGCCGTATCGCCGGATGAACGACGCCCTGCCGGGGATGTTCTGTGTGTCTTCCGCGATGTCCGTGATCCGATTGAACGAGTAAACGAACATCGTCACCGCGAAGACGATAAATAGCGCAACCGGGTCGAACGAGAGGTCGGCGAGGATGACCGTCGAGACCACCACGCTCGTCGCTGCCAGCGAGATGAAAACGTTCGAGTGGACCAGATAGCGGATGCTCCGCGTGACGAGCATGGCGAACTCCTGGAACTGTCCACGTCTGGTAGCCATCTGAACTCGCACGAGTGCAATCAGTTGGGCAAAACTGGGCGGCGGAACCCGGGAGTCTGAACGTTCCCAGTCGGTTCGAAGGTACTCGGTGGTCGGCCCCTGTCTGTCAATTTTACCACTGTTTGCATGCCGGGTTTTGGAGAAGCCGACACAAAAGTCCCGGTGTCAAACCGTGTGTATATCGTCTGTGTCACGTCACTACTCTGTCCGTTCGTCTAGAGTTTTCGAGGAGCGGTGGCCGAGCGAAGCGAG
>PXQO01000078.1 GCA_003021285.1 Halobacteriales archaeon QH_2_65_14
CCGAGGGTTTATATCCGAAAACGTGACCACCTCGGGCCATGTCCGTCACCGATCTCAGGCGCGACGAGCGTGCAATCGAAGGACTGCCGATCCGTCTCGTCATCGCACTTGTGGTGGGAGTGGCGTGTCTGGCAGTCATGATGAACGTCCTCGGGGGACTGGACACGTTCGGGATGACCGAACTCGACGCCCAGCCCGAACCCGAAATAATCGAACCGGGTCACTCCGACGTGAACGTGACCGTCCTCGACTCCGACGGCCAACCCATCTCCAACGCGACGGTCGTAGCAAAGAGCGCCACCGCACAGCTTTCGGGTATCGCGACCGGCGAGACCGGTCCCGACGGCACCACGACGCTTTCACTCGACCCGACGCTCGGCCCGAACCAGAAGGAGGGAACCGTCGCGCTCGACATCAGACCACCCGAAGGCGACTACACCGACGACCGGGAGAACACCGACATCCTGGTCATCGAACCCTGACTGCGACCGACGACCCCATATCACTCCGTAGCGACTCCGGAGCCCGCCTCTCACGTCGACTTCCGGTCGTTCAAACCCTCGTCGACCCGCTGGTTTCACCAGCTACCGCCCTTGCTCCGCGGCTCGAACGCCAAAAAACGGTCTGAATGTGACCTCAATGTGAGTCTTGAGAAAAAGATTTATATATCACAAACCACTTCAACTCACATATGGCAAGAGAGATACGCATCACCGTCGACGATGACGAGGTTTTCGAGCGGATGAAGCGCCGGAAGCGGGAACTCGACCTCTCGTGGCGCGAGGTTCTGCATCGCGGGCTCTGGTCCGAGAGCGACCACGAGGCTGGCCAGCGCGGGCCACACGGGCGACATCACGACCCAGTGGACGACGACATCGGCGACAGGCTCGAACGGCAGATCAAACAGCGCGTCGAGGACTCCCTGGAGCGGGCGTTCGGCATCGAGGAGGGGCGCGAGCACTGGGGGCAACACCCGGAAGAGCGCGGCTACGAGGATGAGGTCGAATCACTGGAGAGCGCGGAGGACGCACTGCTCGTCTTTCCGTTTCTGGACGACGACTCCGCGTATAAGGTCCCGCTTCGGGTCGAACTGGAGATGCGGGCGGGCGGCGTCGACGTCGACGTCGTGACGGTTCGCCAGGGGAAGTCCGTCAGGGAGATGAACGCGTTCGACCGCCAGGCCCGCAAACGCATCGCCGAAGAACTCGCCGTCGGGACGCCGGTCACGCTCGAACTCGGCTCCGGTGTCGAGGAGTACCAGGTCGCGCCCATTCTCACCTGGAGCCGCACCGACAACGGCGAACCGATGGTCGCCGAAGTCGAGATCGACGAAGTGCTCTTCGGAAACGAGTGACCGAGCGAGGAAAGCTACCCATGACAGCCTCACAACGACACGCTTCACGACCGCCCGATAGCCCCGCCACGCAGGCAACGCTCGGCTCGCTGCTGGCCGACGAGACCCGGATTCGAATCCTTCGTGCGCTGTACGCCGTTCAATCGGAGGAAACAGACTGTGACGGACTGCCGTTCTCGACGCTCCGAAGGCGCGCCGACGTGACTGACTCCGGCCGGTTCAACTATCACCTGAATCAGCTTTCCGGTGAGCTGGTGACGAAACGCGACGGGCGCTACGTGCTGACGCCGACCGGCCAGCGGCTCGTCCGCGCGCTTGACGGGTCGGACGACCAACCGGAAGACGGCGTCGCTGGCTCCTGATGTCCCTGTTCGGGCTCAGCAGACAGTCGGCAGATCGGCCGGGTCGAACGCGAGCTTTCTCGCGTACTCGGTCACGTCCTCCCCGAGCGTTTCCGTTCGTTCCATCGTCTTTTCGTCGACGAGTTCGCCGTCCTCGACGGCGTTGCTGACTCTCGGAATCCCAACCTGGTGGGGGAGGGGAAGCGCCCGGAGCCAGACGCAGACGGTCTGGAGGTGAAGCAGCGCCGGCGACGGGAACCGGCCGCCCGCGACGACCAGCAGCCCGACCGGTTTGCTCTCGAACTCGTCGAAGCCACAGTAATCCAGAGCGGTCTTGAGGCCCGAGGAGATGGTCCCGTGGTAGATCGGCGTGCCGAGAACGATCCCGTCGGCGTCCCTGACGCGGGCACACAGCTCCGGCGCGTCGCCGGCGTTTTTCCTATCGCCGTCGTAGATCGGGAGGTCGAACTCCCTGATATCCAGCAGTTCGGTCTCTGCACCGGCCGCCTCGGCCGCTGCTAGCGTGTGTGTCAGGGCCACTCGCGTCGTACTCTCGTCGCGCAAACTTCCACAGATTCCGACGATTTGCGGCGATTCCATCATGTTCGTACCACTCGTTAGTTCGCCTGTCGTATAGGTATTTTCTGAATTTTATTTCTGTAACTGCCGTTTCCTGAACATCGTTTCAGAAAACGAGTGTGTGATAGTGGTTGTTGTGACTCCATGGCAGTAACTAATCACAACAACCACTATGAGTCACTATCGCTCGGGCCTGACACCGGTGCAATACCGGAAATGTCTCGGGGATTCCCGTTCGGAGGTGCTGTGAGGGACTCACGCCGGTTCGAGGTGCTCGACCCGGTCGACCAACACCGGTTCCGAGAGGGAATCGCGCAGTTCGGCCAGGGGGGCGGAACTCTCGACCATCACGTCGACGGTCACGACAGTCGCCGAGAGGCGCGGGTCCAGTTTCTGCAGTCCCTCGACGGTGACCTCCCGGACGTCGTCGATGCGAGCCAGCCGTTGCTGGGCGTCGGTCACGAGGTCGGTATCCGAGTCGCGCGGGATGCGCACGGCAACGGTCGCGGTGACTCGTGTCGATTCGTAGCGTTCCGTGGTGATTGCCATCGTTCTAGGGTCCTTGTGTCGTCATGCGTCGCGCGCACTGTGCGTCGAACGAGCCGAAAATGCCGCGGCGGCAGACGGCGGAGAAGGGCTTCCCCGTCGGGAATGCCAGGCGACAGCCCGTGTTCCCCCGCCCCGGGCGGGTAGTCCGCGTGGGGGCCGGGTTATGCGGGCAGAAGAGTCCGGACTTCGCCGGAAAGCGCCGCATTACCGACGCAGTCTGGACGAATCCCGGTCGGCTCCACACTCGCCCCGGCCATGCCCGCGGCTATGAAAGAGGAGCCGAACTGCGGGTCGTGCCGGGTGGTCATCATCGTGTGAAGCCTCCGAGTCGCGTGAACTGTTCGATTAGGTGTCACTGGGCCATTGCTATTAAATCTAGCTGGAGTGTGTGACACATACACGTGGCGTGACTGGCCGCCCCGTCAGCTCCCTCGCAATAATGTGTTATTCGAACGACGTGACGTTACGTTTCTATCCGGTCCGTCGTTTCCCCGCGCGGGCGGCCGTACCGCGCCGCTAGCTCGTCGAGTTCCGCGGCGTACCGGGCGTCGAGGCGTTCCACCTCCGCCCGTCCGGCGTCGGTGAGAATCCAGTCGGTGACGCGTGCGTCGCCCGACCTCCGCTCGTAACTACCGGGGTCGTCGGGGTCGCCGTCGGCCGGCCCGAGGTCGAACTTCCAGGCGCGCAGTTGTGATTCATCGAGTTCCCCGACGCGCTGGACCAGTCCCTTCTCGCGGAGTTGGGCGAACGCCCGCCGTATCGTCGACTTCCGGACGGTTCCCGACGCCGCCGTCGGCGGTCCGACGTTGGCGTAGTCGCCACGCTCTATTACCGCCGCGACGTCATCGAGCACGTCCCCGACTGTCGCCGGCCTGTACGGTTCGTACGCGTCGCCCGCCAGGTGGTGCAGTATCGTCCGCTCGATGTACCCGCTGGTCTTTGGCTCCTCGGCCGACTGGTCGTCTGTCGTCTCTTCCGTTTCGTCTGTCTGTTGCGTGTCTTCTTGCATATTGGATGTTGCGTAGTTGCGTTGCATTAAATCCTTTGATTGTAACGCAAACGATGGCGATGGGGCACAGGGGATAGAAAACCCCCGGTCGCTCGACCACCCGGGACTCGTTTGGGTCCTCGCGCGTCTCTCGTGCGCGCCGTTTTGGCGGTTAAACGCGTATTTTATCCTCTGACGGGAGTAAAATACGCATTTTAGTTCAAAGTAAAATGCGCGTTTAAGTGTCGTAGTCAGTACCAGTCGAGGTCGGCGACAAAGGAGCGAAGCATCGAGCGGGTGACGTGGGGCATACAGACGATGCGGAGTTCGCCGGAGCCGGTTTTCGAGACGCGCCAGCCCCGCTTCCGGAGTTCGTCGGTCATCGGCACCGAGAGGTCTGCAGTCACGAGCGGGAGGACAGGGCCGAACACGTCGTGCCCGCGCCGGCGGAGCTGTTGGGCGAGCCACCTGGCGTTGTCCATCGAGCGGTGGTATTGCTCGCGGTAGCCGGCCGGCCAGAGCGCCGCAATCGCCGCGACGGCGCTGGCGACGCCCGCGCCGCTCCGGGTGCCGGTCAGCGTGATCTGGGAGGTGGATTCGAGGTACGGCGTGTCGACCGCCAGGTCGTCGAACAGGTCCCCGGAGCGGGCCAGCAGCCCCCCGGCGGGGATGGCGGCCTGCCCGACCTTGTGGGGGTCGATGGTCAGCGTGTCGATGTCGGCGTGGCCGAAGTGCCACCGGAAGTCGGTGAACGGGAGATAGAATCCGCCCCAGGCGGCGTCGACGTGACAGAGCGCGCCGGCGTCGTTCGCCAGGTCAGCAATCGCGGGAATGGGGTCGACGACGCCGTACTCGGTCGACCCGGCGACGCCGACGAGCGCCACCGTGTCCTCGTCGACGAGTTCGTTCATCGCGTCGACGTCGGCTCGGTGTTCGATGACGGGGGCGGTGCGGAGTTCGACGCCGAGCAACTCCGCGGCCTTGCGGAAGCTGAAGTGCGCGCTCTTGGGTGCGACGACGTTCGGGTCGTCCGTGTCGGCGCGGTTGCGGGCGATGCGCACTGCTTGAATGTTCGCCTCGGTCCCGCCGCTTGTGATGTATCCGGCGGGTTCGGGTAGCCCCGTGATGGTCCCCAGCAGTTCGACCGCGCGCTCTTCGAGTTTCGCGACGGTCTGGTAGGTCCCCGGGTCGCCGGGGTTCGTGGCGAGAAACCGCTCGGCCGCCTCCCGTGCCCTGGGATGTGGCTCGGTACACATCGAGGTGAGAACGCGGTCGAAATCCTGTGGTTCGGTCTCCGCCAGTCCGCCCCACTCAGCCTGCTGCATGTACTCCACATACCGTGCGATGGGCTTAGTTTCTGCGATACATGCCACTGGGGGGAAGATAACTCGGCGGCGCTGAACTCAGCGTGAAAGGCCCGGTCCGCTGACCTCGCGCGCCGCTTGACTCTCGTGCGGTTCTCGATTCCGATCCGCAGTATCTGCACACGGCCGGGACCCAGAGCGCTCTGTCAGCGACGGCTTTCGTCGATCTCCGCTACTCGGTCGGCGACGAAGGAACGCCACCGTTTGGCTATCGCTCCGGGGTCCGTCTCGCGGGCAAACTGTGCGGTGTACTCGAACGCTGCCAGTCGTTTTGCCCGGGCATACAGCTGATAGTACGGATACCGCTCGTCGAACAGGAGTTCTCGCTCGGAGTTGCGCCCGTCAGCGTAGGCCGTTCTGAATACCCTCCGGAGCGATTCGGTATTGGCCGTCCCCCCGAGGGGGACGTTGATCATGGCCTCTTCGGTCAACGCGGCGTCGAGGAGCGGGTCACCCGCTAACCCGCTTACGTCGATCACTCCCTGTACGAGTTGGTCAGTATCGTCGGCAGTTGCCAGTATCAGGTTCAGAGGCCGGTAATCACTGACCACGAGCGCCGGAGCCGGTGGCGGGTCGACCGTCACGGAGTAGTCGGCAAGCGTGTTTCGAATCGTCGGGGCAAGGTCGGCGAATCGAGGCTCCTCGTCGGTGAGGTGGCCGTCACCGCGAAGCCCCGTGATCACCTCCTCTACCAGTTCCCCGAAAAACGCATCCCACGACTGGAAGGGCGATTTCACGCCCAGCTCATCGTCGCTGAACTGCAAGCGGCCATACGTATCGGTGATTCGAAGCTCGTGTATCGCCGCGAGATGCGTGCCAGCTTCCCGAACGAGCCGTTCCCGGGCCGGCGGTGACAGGCCCATCAGGCTCCGGACCTGTCGCCCGTCGATAAATTCCATCACGTAGAAGGCGGTGTCGAGCGGTCCCGCCTCTGGCGCGATTTGTGCCAGTATCTGTGGGGTGGGGACGGGTGTTTCCTGCCCGATGAACCGGAGAACAGCGGGTTCGGCCAGAAACGCCTCGTCGGTTGCGATTGTCGGGGCTTTCAACACGACAGCTCGGTCATCGAGTTCGATCCGATAGAGCGCGTTTACGCCGCCGTCCATCCGCGCTGTCTCGACCACTCGACGCTCGAAGGTGGCCCGGGCCGCGGCCTCGGCCGCTTCTGTGGAGGGTTCGTCCAGCCGCTCGTCGCGGGGCATGGTTGGAGTTCCCGGTCATAGCGGGATAAATCTACGCTTCGCGCCCCGCCCTCTCTCGCCAACACTGCCGGTTCTCGACAGCGCCTGTTACCGCACGGATTCGAGCAACAGTCGCTGTTCGGTGCGCTTGACCTCGTGTTGAACGTCCCGGACGGCGTCGATGTTCGCGCTGATAGAGGTGATACCCTCCTCGACGGGGTCCTCGACCATCTCGGGGTCGGAGCCGGCCTGGCCACAGATGCTCGTGTCGACGTCTTTCGCCCGGCACACCTCGATGGTCCGCGAGATGAGGTCGAGCACGGCCGGGTGGAGCGCATCGTACCGGTCGGCGACGCGCTCGTTGTTCCGGTCGATTGCCAGCGTGTACTGGACGAGGTCGTTCGTGCCGAAGCTGACGAAGTCGACGCCGGCGTCGGCGATCTCCTCGACCGAGAGGGCGGCCGCCGGCGTCTCGATCATCGCCCCCCACTTGCGCTTGTCGGTGTCGATACCGACCTCCTCCATCAGCCCCCTGGCTCGCCACACGTCGTCGGCGTCGTTGACCAGCGGGAGCATTATCTCGACGTTGTCATAGCCCAGTTCGTACAGCTTCCGGAAGGCGTCGAGTTCGTGTGTGAACACCTCCGGCCGGTCGAGGCTCCGCCGGATGCCCCGGTAGCCGAGCATCGGGTTGTGTTCGACGGGTTCTTCCTCGCCGCCTTCGAGCTGGCGGAACTCGTCGGTCGGGGCGTCGAGCGTGCGCACCCGGACCGGTCGCGGGTAGAACTCGTCGGCGACCGACCGGACGCCCTCCACGAGCTGTTCGATGTAGGCCCCCTCGCTGTTGTCCGCGATGTACTGTTTGGGCGTCTGGCCCAGCGACAGGATCATGTGCTCGATGCGGAGCAGGCCGACGCCGTCGGCACCCGTCGCCGCCGCCCGCTCGGCCGCGCTGGGGATGGAGACGTTGACCTTCACCTCGGTCGCGGTCATCGGCTTGACCGGCGTCTGCGGTCTGCCCTCCTCGACGGCGTCGCGGGCCGTCCCCGCTTCCTCCTCGCCCCCCCGCTCGATGGTGCCTTTCTCGCCGTCGATGGTGATGAGCTGTCCGTCACGGAGCCTGTCGGTGGCGGTCTCGGTCCCGACGACGGCCGGGACGCCAAGCTCCCGCGAGACGATTGCCGCGTGCGAGGTCGTGCCCCCCTCGTCGGTGACGATGCCGGCGGCGCGTTTCATCGCCGGCACCATGTCCGGCGTCGTCATCTCGGTGACGATGATGTCGCCCTCCTGGACTTTGTCGAGCTGGTCGAGCTTGTGGACGATGCGCACCTCGCCGGAGGCCCGCCCCGGCGTCGCACCCAGGCCCGTGAGGACGACGCCGTCAGTTTCGTCGGCCTCGCCCGTGTCGTGTTCCTCGCCGGCACCGTCGGCGACGCTCCCCGCCTCCCGCTGTGATTCGTCGTCGATGGTCGTGATCGGCCGGGACTGGAGCAGGTAGACCTGGCCGTCCTCGATGGCCCACTCGACGTCCTGTGGCTGGCCGTAGTACTCCTCAATGTGCTCGCCCGTCTCGCGGAGTCCCCGGAGTTCCTCGTCCGAGAGGACCCTCGCGTCGCGCCTGTCTTCGGGGACCTGGCGCTCGACCGTCTCGCCGGTCTCGGCGTCCCGGACGTGCATCACCTTCTTTTCCGCGACTGTCACCGTCTCGATGTCCCCGGTCGCCCGGTCGATGACGTAGTTGTCGGGCGTCACCGCCCCGGAGACGACGGCCTCGCCCAGCCCCCACGCGGCCTCGATAGTGACCTCGGGGGCGCCCGTCGAGGGGTGGCTCGTGAACATGACGCCGCTTTTCTCGGCGTCGACCATCTCCTGGACGACGACGGCGATGTCGACCGTTCGGTGATCGAACCCCTGTTCCTGCCGGTAGTAGAGCGCGCGCTGGGTGAACAGCGACGCCCAGCACTCCCGGACGCGTTCGACCAGGCGGTCGCGGGTGACGTTCAGGAACGTCTCCTGCTGTCCCGCAAACGAGGCCGAGGGGAGGTCTTCTGCCGTGGCTGACGAGCGAACCGCCACGGAGGCGTCCTCGCCGATTCGGTCGTACGCGGCGAGAATTTCCTCGTGCACCTCGTCGGGAATCGGCGTCTCCCGGATCAGCGTCTGTGCGGCCTCGGCGGCCTCCGCGAGCGCCTTCGAGTCTTCCGTCTCGACGTCGACGGTCTCGAACAGTTCCCCGTCGATACCGGTCTCCTCGATGAACGTGCGATACGTATTCGCGGTCACGACGAACGCTGGCGGCACGGGGAGCCCGGCCGCGGTCATCTCCCCGAGCGAGGCGGCTTTCCCGCCCACTGTTTCGAGGTCGTCGCCCCCGATGTCGTCCAGCCAGAGTACAGCCATAACGTGGTTGTAGCATCTCCCACGACCGTAATGAAGGTTCGGAATGGCGCATCTCACGTGTCGTTTGACAGAAAGGAACGTCCGAACCGGGAACGTCTTGCTGGGGCAGTCAGTCCACGTCGGCCCGGGACGCGCGGGTGAGCAGGCGGAGCGCGACGGCACCGAGGACGACTGTGAACCCGACGAGCACGGCGACGGCGGGAACGACCGTGTTCGGGCAGGAGTTCGAGCGGGAGAAACGCGCTCGAAACGAACAACAGCGGGAACGTCAGGAGGTTCGAAATCATGATGGTGGCCTCCCGGTCGCTCACCTGGTCGGCGAGGTGTTGGCCGCCGGCTTTTCGGCCCGGAGGAACGGCTGATACCCCTCGATTACCTCCTGTTCGACGTCGAAGTTGCAGGATTCCAGGAACTCGGCGACGGCGGAGATAGAGTATCCCTGCGATTCGAGGCGATCCTCGTGGATTTCGCAGTACACGAGCCGGCAGTCGGGGCGTGACAGTGTCGACTCGAACCCTCTCAGAACCTCCATCTCGACGCCTTCGACGTCGATTTTCAGCGCAGTCGGCGGCTGCAGGTCAGCCTCCTCGACGAACTCGTCGCCCACCCGTTTCTCGACGGCAACTGTTCCGGTTTCCTCGTCGGTGTAATCCAGCAGGCTGTGGCCGGCCGACCCGAGCCTGCCGAGGTCGAACCCGGGCGCGAGCCGCAACTCGGCCGTCCCAGACGACGCGGCAAGTGCGCAGTCGTGGATGGAGACGTCAGCCCCGTTCAGCGAGGCGTTCCCTTCGAGTCTGTCGGTATTCCTGGGGTGGGGTTCGAAGGCCACGACCGTCGTATCGACGACGTCCGAGGCAAGGCAGGTGTACAGCCCGATATTCGCGCCCAGGTCGTAGAATACGTCGTCCGGCCGCAGTTCCCGGAGTAGACTCTCCAGCACTGGCCGTTCCTTGAGCCGCTCGAAATCGATGAACTCCTGTTTCGTCAGCACGTAGAACTCCGCCGCTGCACCCCCGACCGACACCCGGTAGGTCTCACTCCGCATTCGATGCTTTCTGTATTTGACGTCTCTGATTCTGTCTCTCACCCCCTGCCACGTCCAGTACACCCGCGCGGCAAGTGGCCGCACGCCGAGCCTCGTCGTCCACCTGTCTACTCTGTCGACTATGTCGCTCACATTTCAATGACGTTCGACCAGGTGCAAATTTAATTACCTCTTATCCACGGAAGGGTTGGCTGTCTAATACGTTATCATCGGCTTACCCCAGTAAGGGAGCATCCCGCAGCTCTGGAGGGCCTGTCTGTTTATTTCCTACTCTACCAACTTCTCGACGCACTCTACTTGGACGTGTACAGTGGGCCGCCATGGGCATCTGCAGAGGACTGAACGGCGAGTCTTCGACAGGATGACCGAGCTACTTCAGTACTGAGCGTTTCTGGGGCGCGGACTGTTCGGCAGGTAGCGTAATACCGAAGTATTCGTCGTGCCAGGAATCGGATATGGACGATTTGGAGGACGTCCTCGAAGCCGTCGTCGAGATCGAAGAGATAGCCGAGGAGGTGACAGACCCGGACGACCTGTTCGAGGACTTCGTGGTGAATCC
>PXQO01000079.1 GCA_003021285.1 Halobacteriales archaeon QH_2_65_14
GTCCGGGAGGCGCTCGCGTCGCTCCACGAGGACGACACGGTGACGAGGGGGAAGCGACAGAACGCCGGCGCGGGGAACAATCCCTACGAGTACAGCGCCATCCCGCCGAGCGAACTGGTCGGAGACATCGTCGACGACGTCCAGCAGCAACTGAACACGGTGTTCAACCTCGACCGCTACATCGACCGGTCGGATTCGTCCGACGGGGACGACAGCGAACCCGTCACGATAACCGTGACGGAACAACCCGACGACGGCGAGATGGCGGGCGACGACGGTGAACCGACGGATACCGAAGATTCCGAATCCAGCGTGGTGGACAGCGAGGAGAGTGACGACGGGGACGGTGCGGACGCGAGTGACGACGAAGATGACGGGGAGACAAACGAGTAGCCCGCGACAGGAGAGTCGAAGCGGATAAACATCGCGGTCCGTTTCCCTCCAGTATGAAGGTCGCCCTGGGCGGGACGTTCGACCCGGTACACGACGGACATCGTGCCCTTTTCGAGCGCGCGTTCGAACTCGGTGACGTCACGGTCGGACTCACGAGTGACGAGTTAGCACCCAAGACCCGGAGCGAGAACCGTCCGATCCGGACGTACGAACAGCGTCGTCGCGCCCTCGACGAGGAACTCGCGTCGTACGCGGCCGAGTACGACCGGGCTTACGAGATTCGAAAGCTCGACGAGCCGACGGGTATCGCGACCGAACCGGAGTTCGACGCGCTGGTGGTCTCGCCGGAGACCAGGACCGGCGGCAAGCGTATCAACGAAATCCGCAGAGAGCGGGGTCTCGACCCGCTCGAACTCGCGGTCGTAGAGTACGTCTACGCCGAGGACGGCGAGAAGATCACGTCGACGCGCATCGTCCGGGGCGAGATCGACGAACACGGCTCGCTCACGCCGGACCGCGACGGACGAATGAGCGCCGAGACCGACTAGCTCACCAGTCGGGTGGTTCCAGCCCGGCCGCCTCCAACTGCTCTTTCCAGCGTTGCTGGACCGAGAGCCGGGAGACGCCGACGGCGTCCGCGACGGTCCCCTGTGACTGTTGCTCGCCGGCGACGAGGGCACCCACGTACAGCGAGGCCGCCAGCGTCGCCCGCTTCGAGCGCGCCTCGTCGGGCACCGTCGAGAGAAAGATGTCCCGTGCCCGGGAGCGCGCCTCGTTGCCGAGGTCGAGCCTGTCGGCCGCGATTTCGAGAGTGGCGAGCCAGTCCTCGTTCTCGCGCTCGTCGCTGGTCTCCCACCAGCGGGAAGTTCGATCAGTCGCTCACAGCGACAGCGTCGTCTCCACGCTCGTCTCGGCGACGACATCGCCGCCGGCGATTACGAGCGTCGGGACCGGCTGATAGTGAAGCGCCTCCGCAACGCTCTCGACGTCGAAGACGAGCAGGTCTGCCGGCGTTCCCTCCTCGATTCCGTACCCCTCTATCCCGAGTGACCTGGCGGCGCTGGTCGTTATCATCCGGTAGATGTCCCGCAGGTCCGACCCCGTCGTCTTCCAGAGGAGGTGTGCGGCCAGAAAGCCGACTTCGAGCATGCTATTCCGGCCGAAGGGGTAGTACGCATCGGCGATGTCGTCCTGGCCCAGCGAGACGGTGATTCCCGCATCGAGGAGGTCGTCGACCGGGACGTGAAGCGGCCCCGAGCGGTGAAGCCCCGATTTCGACGATTGTCCCGCCCCGGACGCCGATAGAAACCCTGCTGTCCGTCTCGAACGGCAGTACAGCGTCCTCGATCAGTAGATCGAAGTCATCTGCCATATGCCAACTGATACGTCTCGACACTTCAATATCCCGCCGGGTTTCGGGGGCAAGCGACGAGAACCGATTTCGACGGTGAAACCGGCACGGAACTATTGTGCTGTGTGGGGGCAGTGGGACGCCCGTGACGTGGTATATTTAATAAGCTTGAGTGGTAAGGCCCGGGTGTCACCCCGCATTCGGGCGGTGGCGGGACGAGCGCGGGTAACCGAGCCAGGCCAAAGGTGCAGCGCTTAGGACGCTGTCCCGTAGGGGTCCGCCGGTTCGAATCCGGCCCCGCGCATACGAGGGACCGAAGGGACCGAGTGAGCAGGGACGATTCGAACTCTGCAAGTCACAGCCCGCACAGGGAGCGTAGCGCCCGAGCAGGAATGTCTTGCTCCGGTTCGAATCCGGCCCCGCGCATACGAGGGACCGAAGGGACCGAGTGAGCAGGGACGGTTCGAACCAGACGAGTTCGCCTTGAACCGGCTAACAGGACTGGCGTATCTCGACCCGAACCCGAACTCACCAGGTCGGTTGCGCCTTCGTTCCCGGAGGCTCGATTAATCTCGATTCTGTACCAGGGGATCAGGAGATGGTTCCCGCGATAGCCGGCCGCTGTCCGGGTCAGGCCGGACAGCCGAGGCCGTCCCCGGTCCCGTCGTCGGCGGAGTCGTACCCGAGCGCTGCTGCGACGTCGACCAGTCCCGAACCCTGATCGGTCTCGGGGAGGCCGAGGTCCTCGGCGGTGTCGAGCAGTCGCTCGCGGGTCTCGGCCGGCCCGGAGCCGTCGGCCATCACCTGTGCCGCCGCGCCCGCGACGTGGGGTGATGCCATCGAGGTTCCGTCACGGGGTGCGTATCCGTCCAGGTCGGCCGAACAGACGTCCGCTCCCGGTGCCGCGATGTCTATCTCCGGCCCCCGCGAGGAGAAGTCGGCGGTGCCGTCCTCGATGGTCGTCGCGGAGACGGCGAGAAACTCGTCGTAGGCCGCCGGATACCCGACAGAGTCCGGCGACCCGCGGTTGCCGGCGGCCGCGACCGGGAGGACGCCCGCTTCGAGGGCGTACTGGCCGGCAGTCTGCAGCGCGGGCGACTCCTGTGGCGACCCGAGACTGAGATTCACCACGCCCCATCCCTGGTCGGCGGCGTACCGGATTGCCTCGACAATCGAGGAGGTGCGACAGCCGCCGCTTCCGGAACAGACCTTCAACGCGTGCAGCGTCGCGTCCGGAGCGACGCCGACGACGCCGCTGTCCCCGTCTTCGGCGGCGATAATGCCTGCGACGTGGGTTCCGTGGCCGCCGTCGTCCGACCACGGGTAGGGACAGTTGCCGCCCGAGCAGTCCGTCCAGGACTCGTGGTTCTCGTCGACGTCGGGGTCGGCCAGGTTCCCGCTCAGGTCCGGATGGGTTGGGTCGATACCACCGTCGATGACGCCGACGTCGACGCCGTCACCAGTCGCTCCCCGGGCGTGGGCGACGTCGGCGTCGACGCGGTCGATTCCCCAGGGGGGCGACCCCTCTCCGGCGGCCTGTGTTCCCCCTGGGGCGGAGAAGTGGGTCAGCTTCCGGTCGGGCTGGACGAACGCGACGTCCCGGCGGGAGAGCAACGACTGGCTGCGGGCTTCCGAAAAGACGCCACAGACCAGCGTCATCGACGTGTGGCTGGTGAGGTCGATCTGTCCGTGGTCGCCCTCCGACAGCGACGCGGCGGCCAGGGCACCGTCCTCCGAGTTCGTTCCCACGATGTACTGACTCATCCTGTGGTACACCGCAGCACCGACGCCGATGCCGAGGACGCCCGTCCCGACGGCTTTCAGCGTGTCGCGCCGGGACCAGTCCAGTCTGCCCATACCTGAAACTGTTTCCGAGGTCGCTAATAACTTTTCACCGTCGGGAAAAGTCGGCCGGCCGGGAGGGTGAGGCGTCACTCGCGTTCGAGTTCCACGTCGTCGGAGTCGATGCGGTCCAGGCTTTCATCAGTCGCTCCGTCGTCGACCCGGTCGCGTCCTTTCTGGGCATCACTCTCCAGCGGCTCCGGTTCGTCCTCAACCTCGCGCGCCCGGTCCTTTTCGGACCGCGACTCCAGGACTGCCGGTTCGGTCGACCTGGCAGGAGAGGTTTCGACGGGGTCGGTAAGGCCGTCCCGCAGGTCGTCCCCGAAGTGAGCACCGAAAGCACCAACGGTGAAACTGAGAAGCACAGATACCAGGAGTGTCGCTGGCGCGATTGAACCGAGTGCGGACACGGCGGCGAGGACCCCGTTTCCGATCACCGCTCCCGCTGCGAGGATGCCCAGACTCGCCAGGACGGCGGCGACACCGGCTTCCAGGAGCGGTCGCTCCTCGATTGC
>PXQO01000080.1 GCA_003021285.1 Halobacteriales archaeon QH_2_65_14
GAAGATAACCGGGAAGATGTACGACGAGTTGCTCGGAAAGATACACTTCCTGATGGCGTTCGTCGGCTTCAACCTGCTGTACTTCCCGATGTTCGTCGTCTGGGAGACGCCACGGCGTATCTTCCACTACAACGAGGCGTTCCAGCCGATGCACATCCTGGCGACCGTCGGCGCGTTCCTGTTTGCGACGTCGTTTCTCGTGATGTTCTACAACCTGTTTGTGAGCCTCTACAGCGACCGGGAGGTGGAGGAGACGCCCTGGGCCTACACCGGTTCGGCCGAGTGGGCCGTCCCCTCGCCGCCGCCCCTGGAGAACTTCCCCGGCACGCCGAGTTTCGCCACGGGCAAGCTGAACTTCGTTGGCAGTCCCGAGTCCGACGGCGGCGTCGCGGCCGACGCGGCGACGGACGGCGGTGCCGCCGCGGAGACCGAGATGGCCGCCGAGGCACACGCACACGAGAAACACCCCGACCACGCGAGCTGGTGGCCGGTGATGCTCAGCGTCGGTGCACTGCTTGCCGGACTCGGCATCTCGGGACTCAGCACGTCCTACTCGGTGTGGCCGTTCCTGTTCGCAATCCCCGTGTTCGTCGCATCGATTGCCCTGCACGGGACACGCCGCGACGGGTTCGCCCCGATTCACGGCGTCTACGTGGCCGCCGCGTTCCCGCTGCTGGCGGTCTTTCTCATCGTCTTCCACCTCCATCACGGCGTGGTCGACGGGTTCGTCGGGGCGAACAAGTACTTCTGGCTCGCGCTCGCCGGCGCAAGCTGGGGGGTGTACTCGCTCGTCGGGATGGGGTACGAGTCCTTCTTCGTCCCCGAACCCGACATGGCCGAGCAGTGGCCGTTCGACTCGGTCGAGAACGGGAAACTCGGCATGTGGATATTCCTCGGGTCGGACATCGTCCTGTTCGGCGGGTTCATCGGCGCGTACATCTTCACGCGCCTGAACTTCGGCTGGCAGGACTGGTGGCACGCCGCCGAGGACCCCGAACTCCACATGGCCGCCGAACAGGCGCTGGAACACCACCCCGTCCTGCCGGGGCTGATAAACACCTACCTCCTGCTGGCGAGCAGTTTCACCGTCGTGCTGGCGCTGGTGTTCGCCCGGCGCGGGCGGGGAGAGCTGTCGCTGGGGCCGCTCTCTATTCGGAACCAGTCACTGACCATCGGCTTCCTCGCGGCGACGTTCCTGGGCGCGGCGGCGTTCCTGCTCAACAAGGGCATCGAGTGGGTCGACCTCTACATCCACCAGCACTGGACGTTCAACGCCGACATCATGGCGTCGACGTTCTACCTCACGACGGGGCTACACGCCGCACACGTCGTCGTCGGCATGCTGATCATGCTGTTTCTCATCGGGCGGGCCTACACCGGCGCGTACATCGAGGGCGACGCCGATACCATCGAGTACTTCGGCCTGTACTGGCACTTCGTCGACATCGTGTGGCTGTTCCTGTTCCCGCTGTTCTACATCCTCTAGGAGGTGACAAGACATGGCATCAACCAAAACGTACACGGCGATATTCGTGGTGCTGATGGGGCTTTCGACGACCCAGGCGACGATGGAGTTCCTGGGACTCTTAGAGGAGTTCTACTGGCCCATCCTGACTCTCATCCTCGTGCTGTCGAGCCTGAAGGCGATGGCAGTCGCGGGCTGGTACATGCACCTGCGCGACGAACCACGGTCGGTCACCTACGTCGCGCTCGCCGGGCTGATCTGCGTGATTGCCCTGACCGCCGGAGCCGGCTACTCGATTCTCTAAGGCGGGTCGTTCGAGACGGGATTCGCTTCCTGCCCGTCGGTTCTGCCACACCCCACCCATTTCTCCCGAAAAGGATATGCCGTCGGGGAACACCGGGGGACATATGTTCGAGGAGTGGCAGGCGACGGCAACCGGCAGCGAGAAGACGGAGCCGGTGTCGGTCCCTGGCACGCCGGCCGGGCTGGCAGGCAGCGAGGCCGTCAGGTACAAGACGAGGTTCCCGGACCCGAGAGACGGGGACGACGACGTGGCAGTGCTCGAACTGCGCGGCCTGTATGCCCACGCCGAACTGGAGGTGACGGGCGACCGGGTCGATGGGGAGGGACCCGTCGAACACGACGCCTACTTCGCCCCGCTCGGGGTGCCCTTCGTGCCCTACGAGGACAACGAACTCGTGGTGACCTGTCACGCCCCCCGGGACCGGTTCGGCGGCCTCCACGACACTGACCTCGTTCCCGAGGAGGGGCGCGTGCCCGGCATCTGGTGGGACGCGACGCTGTCCTCGGCCCCGTTGCCGTACATCGAGGACGTCGCGGTCCGGCCGGAACTCACCGGGGACGGCGCACGCCTGCGGGTCCGGACGACGGTGGTGGCCGACGAGGCGCTCTCGGAGCGGATTACCTACTCGGTCAAACCCGCGGGCGACTCCCGCAGGGCCGGGATGATGGAGCGTGCGACCGTCGAGACGGACGGCCCCGGGCGCACGACCGTCGAACACGAGATAACGGTGCGGGACCCGGCGCTGTGGTGGCCCCGCGGGCTGGGCGAGCAGAACCGCTACACGCTCCGGGCGAAACTCGACGACTCGGAGCTGTCGGTCACGACGGGCATCTGTGACGTCGGGTTCGAGGACGGCCACCTCGTCGTCAACGACGAGCCACTCCCGGTCCGTGGCGTCAACCTCCTGACGGCCGACCCGGCGGACGTCGAGCGGGCGCTCGAGTTGAACGCGACGCTCGTGCGGGCCCACGCCCACGTCCTGCCGCCGGCGTGTTACGAACTGTGTGACCGGGAGGGACTGCTCGTGTGGCAGGACATGCCGCTGACCGGACCCGGCGGGTTCGACGCCGACCGCGGCGCGAGGCTCGCCGACCTGCTGACGCGCGAGTACTCGCGCCCTGCGCTGGCGGACCTGGCGGGCCGAGTCCGACGCCACGGGTGCCGAGGAAATCGCCGGGGTGCTCCCCGACGACCGGCCGGTCTTTCCCGTCGTCGCCGCGCCCGGCGTCGACGCCGACGCCGGATCGTACTATCCCGGGTGGGACTACGGCGATGCCGACGACATCGACGACCTGCTCGACCGGTACCCGGTCGACGTCGTCGCGGAGTTCGGTGCCGGGGCGCTCGCCGGCGACGCCGTCACCGACGCCGCCGGGTTCGACCGCGACAGACACGACCGCCGGGTGAGCGAGTCCGCCGAGTCCGGGGCCTACCAGGCCGAGGTGCTCCGGACCGTCACAGAGCACCTCCGGCGGGCCGGAGTCGGTGCAATCGCGTTCGCACTCCGGGACACGGACCGTGCCGGCATGGGCGTCTACGCCCGAGACGGCACGCCGAAGGCCGGCGCTGATGCGCTCGCTGAGGCGTTCGAACCGGCCCGGGCGTTCCTGGCCGACCCGTCACCCGGCGAGAGCGACGTGGTCGTCGTCAACGACCGCCCCCGGCCACTCTCGACGACGGTCTCCTGGCGCGCCGGCGACGAGGGCGGCGAACTCGACGCGACCGTCAACACCAGCGGCCGCTGGACCGGCGGACCCGTGACGCTCCCCGACGGTGGGACTGTCGAACTCGTCGTACCGGTCGAGGACCGCCAGGTCGAGACGACTTACGACCTGTAGCGGCTATCGCTTCCCGGATTTCGTCTTCCGCCTCTCCCGTCCTCGGGGATTCCCGTCACCGACATATTTCGTCGCTCACGGTGTTCTCTTTATATGAGTGTGAGATACGTTCGCATAGGCAACGAATGTTCTGGGTATGGTCCACAGTGGCTGAAACGCCGGTTGAGAGGGGTGTGCCAACTGGCTACACACACCTTCGGTGACCGGAATATTTAAACGCCGCCCTCAAGAATGTACAGACACCAGAACGTCTCGGCGTTCCGGGAGTACAGTCCGACGACCGACATGACAGGGAACACTTGTTATCGACGTCAGCTTCCCCACAGCTGTACTGCCGTCGTCCGCCGGGGCCGGCATGGCACCACACGCAGAGCAGAGGGTCAACTATGGCAAAAGTACTGAACGACTCGGAGAACATCGAAGTAACGGAAGAGGATCTCGAAACAAAATCGAAAGGCGAGCTCATCAAGCTCGCCGGCAAGCTGCGAGACCGACGAAACGAGCTCAACCAGCTGGCCTCGGAGAAGGCCTCCGAGCGCGACGAACTCAACGCGAAGACGCGCGAGAAGGTCGACGAGGCACAGACCCACCGCGAGAAGCGCGACGAGCTCAACGAGAAGGTCCAGGAGCACAAGGAAAAACGCAACGAGCTGAACGCGAAGGCGAACGAACTCTTCGACAAGGTCGAGGAGATGAAAGACGACCTCAAGATCGACGAGGGAAAGGAGATCGAGGAACTCGAATCCGAGATCGAAGATCTTGAGTTCAAACAGCAGACCGAGGTGCTCGACGCCGAGGACGAGCGCGAACTCATCGAGAAAATCGAGGAGAAACGCGACAAGCTCAGGGACAAGAAGGCCAAGCTCGAACAGAACGACGAACTGGAGGAACTCGAAGCGGAGGCCGAGGAGGTCCGCGCGGAGGCCTCGAAGCACCACCAGAAGGTGACGGAGCTGGCCGACGAGGCCCAGAAACACCACAACAAAATGATCGAAGCCTACCGCGAGGCCGACGACATCCGCGACGAGGCCGACGAGAAACACGAGGAGTTCGTCGAGGTCCAGGAGGCCGCCGACCAGCACCACGAGGACTTCGTCCGCGTCCAGAAGCGCCTGCGCGAACTCGACAAACAGGAAGAAGAGGAGGAGCGCGCCGAGCGCGAGCAAAAGGAGGAAGCCGCCCGCGAGGAAGCCGAGGAAATCTACCAGAAGTTCAAGGAAGGCGAGACCCTCGACACCGAAGACCTGATGAAACTCCAGAAGACCGGTCTGCTCTGAGGAGCCAGCCGACTCCCGCCCCAAAACACCGGCCGCGTCGACTGCTGGCCGCCCCGGATGGGGAAGTGACCTGTCATGTCGATTCTTTTCCCGACGCCGTTTCGTCGAGCGAGTGGGAGGGCTTCACATCCCGCACGACCAGGGAACGGCCATGGGTCTGTTGAAATCCCTGCTCAGATTCGTGCTGTTTCTCGCGGTCACCGCGAAACGCCCTCACAAAAGCAGCAAACTGCTATGGGTTCGGGCGTCCTCGTGAGCGAAGCGAACGAGGACTTGCTGAGCTTCGCTCAGCGGCGGTTTCGAACCACGCGAAACTCGCTCCCGCTGGTCGCTCGTTTCTCTACTTCGAAACGCCCTCATAAAAGCAGTTGCTGCTCACTTTCGTTCGCAGCAAACTGCTATGGGTTCGGGCGGTTTCGAACCGCCGACCTCGGCCTTGTAAGGGCCGCGTCATAACCGGCTAGACCACGAACCCTACCAGTTACAAGCCGACGACAATGAATAACGCTTACTTTTTCGCCGAAACCATTAGGCGCGACTCCCTACCCCGCGTATGCGTCAGCGGACCGCCGGGATAGTCGTCCTCGGACTCGTCACCTTCCTCGTCCTCGTCCTTGCCAACCCGCCCTCCGGGTTGCTCGACCCCGGCGAGTACGAGACGACGACCGTCAGCGTCCACGCCGACGAAACCCAGCTGGCGACCGTCGAGGTTCGCATCGCCGACACGTACGAGAAACGCCGGATCGGGCTGAGCCGAACCGACTCGCTCGCAAACGGGTCGGGAATGCTGTTCGTCCACCCCGAGACCGGCACGTACGGCTACCACATGCGGAATATGTCGTTCCCGCTCGACATCGTCTTCGTCGCGGACAACGGCACAATCACGCGGGTCCATCACGCGTCAGTCCCCGACGGCGTCGTCCACGAACCGTACCGCGGCCGCGGGAAGTACGTCCTCGAAGTCCCGCGAGGGTGGGCGAACGCGACGGGCATCGGCCCCGGCGACAGGGTCCGGATACCCGAGAACGTGACCGCCAGCAACGGGTACTGGCGTCCGTGGTCGTGACGTCGTGGCGGGGAATCGAAGCCCGAGGGGAACCATGACCGGGGCAATCGTTCCCAGGAGAGAGCGAGCGGATGTAAACGGTTATTAGCGACGAGCAGGTAGACGCGGCTAGCAATGGACTTCCGGAACGAACGCACGCTGGTCGTGGGCTTTCTGCTGCTCGCACTCGCCGCAACCACCGTCGTCGTCCTGTTGGGCGGTGGCGGGGTCGTCGAGCTGGGGGCCGCACTCGCTGCCGGCGCGGGTTTGGCGGTGATCGTACTCGGGTCGTACGCGATCAGCGCCAGGCGGGGGCTCCCACACTCCCACGCCGTCGGGGTGGCGGCGGTCGCGCTCGGGGTCGTGTACGCCCTCGCCATCGTCGTCCGCCTGCTGACAGTGTTCGGCGCGTAGATGGCCACGGTCACCCCGTCTCGCGTATTCGGCCGGCGCGACGTTCGGCTTCTCGCAGTCGCAGTTCTCGTCGAGTTACTCCTGCTGGCCCTGTATTTCGCCGTCAGGCCCGAGCGGCCGACGAACATCCGGTACACGCTGTACCCGTTCGTCTGGCTCAACGTCGGCCTTCTCGCCGTCATCAACGTCGACGTCCCGTCGGCCTCGCGCCGGCACAGGCTCGTCGCCGTCGCTGTCGCCGGACTGTACTTCCTGTTCCTGCTGGCCCTCGCGGGCCTCGTCGGCCTCTTTCCCAGCGATGAACTCCTGTGGACCGTCAGCACGCTCGAAGTCGAACCCGGCTCGCCCGGGCTAGAGCGCGTGCATCTGGTCACTGCTACCTTCTACGTCTCGTTCGTGACGTTCCGGACGTTCGGCTTTCTCGTCCTGTCGTATCTCGTCTACGTGACCGTCCTCGACGTCTCGGGCGGCCTGGCGGCCGGCGCTCTCGGGGTGTTCTCGTGTGTCGGCTGTGCGTTCCCCGTACTCGTCTCGCTCTCGGCCGGCCTGTTCGGCAGTACCGCCATCGCCAGCGCGGTGTACGGCGCGCAGTTCGACATCTCGACTGCCGTGTTCGTCCTCGCCGTGGCCCTGCTGTACTGGCAACCGGGTTTCGGACGCCTCGCCGCGAAATTCGAATCGTGAGTTCGGGACACTGCAGTCCGTTAGTTTCACTTTCACTCCGCCCGTGGCGCGCCTTGACGTACGTGGCGTTCCTTCGATGAGACATGCTCGACGAACTCGCCGCCACGTGTGAACACGACACCTGCAATAGACAGATTCAGGAGAGCGACTGCATGCTCGTCTATCGCACCGACGGGGGCGAACGCCGTGCCTACGAGTGCCCCTGCGGTGCCGTGACCATCACCGTCCACCGGTAGGCGCGTACCGGCAGGCGTTTAGCCCTCGGACCGGTAGCGAGCCCATGGCGTGGGTCAGTCTCTTCTCCGGGGGCAAGGACTCCTCGTGGGCGCTGTACCGGGCACAGGAGCGGGGTCTGCCAGTCGAACGCCTGGTGACGGTCCACCCCGATGGCGACTCGTATATGTACCACGTTCCGGCGACGGAACTCGCAGGACTGGCGGCCGAGAGCGTCGGCATTCCGCTCGTCGACGTGCGTCCGGACGATTTCGGTGCCGAGGAAACGACAGACGCCGGCACGCAGGGCGACGCCGAACTGGAGCCTCTCGAAGCGGCGCTGGAAGACCTCGACGCAAGGCTCGACAGGGGAATCACCGGCATCACGGTCGGGGCAGTCGAGAGCGAGTTCCAGAACTCCCGGGTCCAGGGGATGGCCGACCGGCTGGAGGTCGACGTGTTCGCGCCGCTGTGGCAGCGTAACCCCCGGGAACTGGGCGAGGCGATGCTCGCTGCCGGTTTCGAGATAACGATCATCCGCGTGGCCGCAGGCGGGCTCGACGAATCGTGGCTTGGCCGCACGCTCGGGTTGGCGAGTTCGAGACGCTCGTGACCGACGGTCCGCACATGGACCGGCCACTCGAATTCGACTACGGCGTGGAGTGGGACGGGACACGCGGACAACTCCACATCGAGGATGCCTGGCTGGGCGACGGGGACTGAGCCCCGTCGCCGCCGGCCCCGTCACGAATGCCGGGCATCAGTTCCTGATCTCGATCACGGACTCGTCTCCGATGGCCTGTATCCAGGCGGCAGGGTTCTCGCGGTCGTAGATGACGCACCCGCCGTCGTCGAAGGTGATGCGCACGTCCCGTTGCTCGCCTGCGTGGTCGTCGTCCGAATCCCGAACGGTGTCGTGGGAGGTCATGGTCTGGTCCTGTTTCCCTGTTGGGTCGACTCCCCCGTATAAACCCATCTTCCTCGTCGCGAATCCGCCCGAGTTCGAGCCGATTTGCACTGTTCAGGTCCGTTGAATTCCGTTTGTGACCGGAAAACGACCGCCGAGTGCCGGCTGGCATGTCGATCCCAGGAGCGGGGCCGTCACACGACGGAATCGATGCGGTCGACCGGCATCACCGAGTAGTCGATAGAGAGGGTGTCCTGGGTCGCGCGGATTTTCCCCACGAACGTGGAAATCTCTTCGAGCGTTCCCTCCAGGATGAAAAGCTCCATGCAGTAGTGGTCGCCGACGTGGTTGTGGACGTGCGAGGTGACGAGGTGGTCGTACTCGTGGCGGAGGTGCATCATCCGCTGCTCGACGTCCGTCGACTCGAAGTCGAACAGCACCGTGACGACCCCCATGAGTTCCCGGTCCTCCAGTTGCTTGTCCTGGAACTCGCCCAGCAGGTTCCGCGAGGCCTCGCGGACGACCTCGCTTCGGCCCGTGTACCCGTGTTCCTCCGCGAACGCGTCGAGACGTTCCAGTAACTCGTCGGGCATCGAGACGCTGACAACTGTCATGTATTAACTCAGAGCAAGGAGATAGTAGAATCTTATTATCGGTCCGTACTCGGATCGCGGTTCGGTTGGTACATGGCACCGGCGCTACGTTTGTGACATGGCAACAAACGACGCCACCAATAGAACTATATGGTGGTGTGTCAAAACATAGCATGTATGGCGTCCGCACCGGTCGACGACGAAATGTTTGACGAGTTTCTTTCACAGCGCGGCCACGAGACGGAGACCGTCGGATGGGAGGAAAACTACAACAAAAAGCAGTGCCCCGACTGCGGTGGGCTCCACCAGTCGGAAGCCACAGAGTGCTCGGTCTGTGGCTGGTCCCCAGTATAGCGGTCAGTACCGTATCGGACTGTCACGGTCCTCGTCTGTTTCTTTCGGCGTAACCACGTCGATAGCGCCCGTTAGCTCCGCGACGAGGTCGCGGACCTCCGGGGGACAGTGGTCGCCACTCAGCGACTCGCCCTCAAGCAGGACCTCACAGCAGTCCTCGTGGTCGACGGCCTCGTCGACGGCGTACCGGTGGGACGCACGCATGGCGAAGTGCGCTTCCCTGCCGCGGCCGACGAACACCCACATCCTGAAATCGAGCGGGTCGGGATTTTGCGCGACGACGAACGTGTCGGGGACGGTCTCGGAGTAGTCCGCGTCGAACTGCCAGACCTTGTACGGCCCGTGAACCTCCGTCGGTTCGCCACGAGGCTCCCGCGGGGCCGGTTCGTCCGGCGCGAGGTCGTTTGGCTCGCCGTACGAGTCGAGGTCGACGTCGGTCATCGGGTTCGTCTTGCCGACGTATCCGAATATAGCTTGCGTCCTCCCGGCGCTCCTGAGTTCGATTGTGATGACCGACGAACTTACGCGTTCAGGTGTTCACAGAACCGCTCGAACTCCTCGCGGTCGAGGCCGGCGAGGCCGAGTTCCTCGTCGTGTGCGTCGCTCCCGCCGGTGACAAGCAGGTCGTAGCGCTCGGCGACATCGTCGACGAGTTCCGTCTCGACGTCGCGGCCGTAGGGGTAGTACCGTTCGACGGCGTCGAGCGTCGCGGTCAGTTCGAGCGCGCGCTCGGGGTCGTCGTACCGGAACGGGTGTGCCAGCCCGACGACGGCGCAGGATTCGAGGAGGACGTCGCGTCCCTCCTCGAAGGAGGGGATGTCACGGGAGACATAACAGGGACGACCATCGCCGATGAGGTGGCGAAACGCGCCCTCGTAGTCGTAGTCGGCGTCGCTCTCGGCGATTGCGCGGGCGATGTGCGGGCGGCCGACGCCCTCCTCGAACGTCACGTCGAGGTCCGCCCCGGTCCGGTCCTCGACCCGCTCGACGATGGCGCGAGCACGCGTTATCCGGTCGGTCTGGAGCCTCTCGACCAGCGCCTGAATCCCCCCGGTCGGATGGACGCCGTACCCGAGCAGGTCGACCCGGAAGTCGCCGACGTCGACGCGCAACTCGATACCGTGGATGACCGTCACGCCGTCGAGCCGGGTCACCGGCCCGTCGAGTTCCGGGTGCAGGCGGTCGTGGTCGGTGACTGCGACGGCGTCGAGGTCACCACGGTGGGCGGCCTCAGGGAGCGTCGCCAGCGTCAGCGTCCCGTCGGAGTTCGTCGTGTGGACGTGCAGGTCAGCGACGACCATACCCGCCTCTCGTCGGCCAGTCGCTTGACTGCTGTGATTCCGGACCGGGAAACGCGAGGCGGACACCCGGACAGTCGCCGGTCAATCCTTTTCGAGAAGGTCGGGGAGGTCGACGACAGGATTCTCTCGCTGTTTGAAAATAGATGTTTGCTCCCCGTTCTCACCGTTGATAATTCTCGATCCGGTCGGGTTCGAGGCCGGTAACGTCGAGTACGGTTCGGGTGGCGCTCTCGTCGAACCGGAGCGGTCTGCGCCACCACGGGCCCCGTCCAGAGTCGGCCGAGCAGTCGGTGACGAGCCAGTTCGCCTCCGTCCCGCCGTCGGGTCGACTGAGCGACACCGCCCGGTCGTAGAGGCCCGATTCGTCGGCGTCGCCGAGCACCAGGACGCGTGCGTCGTTCGTTTCGCGCTTGACGTGGGCGTTGTTGTCGAAGGGTGTGCGCCGGTCGGCGTCGAGGGTCCGGAACTGCTCGCCGGTGACGGGGTCGCGTGCGAGGCGAAACTGGCCGACCAGAAACGCGCCCCACTCCGGCGGGAGCCACGAGTCGGGTTCGGCGACCGAGAGCGTCGCGTAGAAAAAGAGGTAATCGCCGGCAGACAGCGCGGAGAGCGGGCCGGCCTTGACCCCGTGTTCGTCGCCGTAGGTGTACCGTTCACAGAACGGGTACTCCGGGAATTCGGGGTCGAGATGGACCGGCGTCTCCCGGACGTGCTCGGGAATCGGGCAGTCCAGGTGGGGCGCGAGGTCGCCGTAGGTCGGCACCGCTCGGGCGGTCGGTTCGCTCTCGGGGATGGGGACGAACTCGAACCGGCCGTCGGGCCGGACCGGCGCACGGAACCCTGGCTCGTTCGTGTTCGCACCGACGTTGATGGCGACAGCCTTCATGCTCGAATCGATCTCTCCACGTGAACGGCTGGCGACGTGTCCGGGGCGCGGACGGGTCAGTTCAACCGGTCGCCACACTCGCGACAGTAGGTGAACATGGCGTCGTTCTCGTTGTACGCGCCACAGGTGGTACAGGACACGAGGTCGCCGTCCGGAACGTTCTCCGGCGGGTCCAGACTCCTGCTCCGTGATTCCCCCACGAGCGTCGTCCGCTCCGAGGAGTCAGCGGTGGCAGAGCGCCTCATGAAATACCGGTAGAGGTACAACTGGAGCAGGGCGAACCCGACGAGGTACGCGGCGAGCCAGGCCCACGTCTCCATGCATTGGGGTATGTTGGCATACTATTTGGATGTTCGGCCTCGGAGCCTCGGGAGTGTTCGAAGAAGGCGCTATCAGTTATCAGGCGGCGAGAGGTCGCGGCCGAACTCGTCGAAGACAGCGAGGTCGTCCGGGAGGTCGTACTCGATGCGGCGTTCCTCCCGGCGGTCGACGTTGGCGTCCTCGACGGGTTCGGCGACCGACTCCCAGCCGGGTTTGACGGCGATGGACTTTGCGGGCGACCCGGCGGCGATGTGGTGAGCGGGGATGTCCTTCTGTGCCGCCGATTTGGCCGCGAGGATGGCGTTTTCCCCGACGCGAACGCCCGCCCGGACCATCGAATCGAACGTCAGCCGGACGTCGTCCTCGATGACGGTGTGGTAGTTGCGGACGGTGGTCTGGTCGACGACGTCGTGGTCGTGACTGTAGATGTGGGTGTCGTCGGCGATAGAGACGCGGTCGCCGATGGTCAGTTTCCCCCGGTCGTCCAGGTGGACGTCGTCGTGGATGACGACGTTGTCGCCGACGGAGATGTTGTGACCGTAGGTCATCGAGATGTCCTTGAAAAAGCGGCAGTTCTCGCCACACTCCGCGAAGAGGTGATCGGCGAGCATCCGGCGGAAGGAAAGCGCGAAGTCGACGTTGTCGGCCATCGGCGTGGCGTCGAACTGCCGCCAGAGCCACTGGAGGTGTTTCGAACGCTCGAACTGTTCTTCCTGGGTCTCGACTTCGGCGTAGTACTCGCTTTCGAGCGTCGTGTTACAGGGGTCGTAGCTCTGCAACCGGACGCGCTCCGCTGGCGAAACGTCCTCGCCCGCCTGGAAGCGTTCGTAGGCGTCGCGGTCCCCCTGGAGGTCCACGAGAACGTCCTCGACCACGGCGCAGGTGTCCTCGTCGCTCGACAGCCGCCGGTCGATGTCGTCGACGAACTCCTGCAGGCTCTCTGCCATCTCCGACGACAGAGAGACGTGGCGTTTGGTCATACCCGCTCTTGGCTTGCCGTCCTCATAGGGGTTTTCTTTGGCTCCGGTTGGCTACGAGTACCAACTGACTTCCCCGCGCGGGTCGAACAGGGGGTATGGCACAGGAACCCTGCGACTGCTGTGGCGAGATGGTGAAAATCGGGGGTGCGTTCGTCGACCTCTGGGACCTCGACCAGGAGTCGACGGGCGGGATGATACTGGAACTCGCCGACGGCACCGAACACTTCCTCTGTCACGACTGCATCGGCGCGCAACGGCCCCGGGTTTATATACGAAGCCGGGACCAGGGCCCCCGTGACGTTCGTACTCGGCCGACCGGCCGGCGAAGACGGTCCAGCCGGCCGCCTCGGGAGCTACTGTGCGCTGGACGGGAGCCGTGGGGCCCTGCTATCGCTCGATTTCGACGGACCCCACGCCACCCTGGTCGTCGGCAAGCGCGGCTACGGCAAGTCCTACACGCTGGGCGTCGTCGCGGAGGAACTCGCCAGGGCCGCAGGGGTCGCACCCGTCGTCGTCGACCCGATGGGCGTCTTCTCGACGCTGGCCGACCCGTCGGCGGGCGAACCCGTCCCCTCACGCGTCGTCGACCCGGCAGTCGACCCGGATTCGCTCGACCCGCGGTCGTGGTGTGGCCTGCTCGACCTCTCCCCCGAGCGCCCCGCGGGGAGCCTGGTCTGGCAGGCCGCAACGGAGCGTGCGACGCTTTCGGGCATGCGCGACCACGTCGCCGAAAGCGATGCCCCGGAAGCCGACAGGCGGGCGGCGACAAATCACCTCGCTCTCGCCGAGTCGTGGGGCGTCTTTGCCGAGGACGGCCTCGACGCGGCGACACTCGCAAGCGGCGAGGCGACGGTCGTCGACGTCTCCGGACTCGACGCGGCACCGATGAACGCCGTGCTCCGCGGTATCGCGGAGGGGCTGTACCGTGCCCGGGTCGACGGGGCAGTCCGGCGACTGCCGTGGCTGCTCGTCGACGAGGCTCACGCCTTCTTCGACGGCGTGGCGCGCCCGGCGCTGGAGCGGGTGCTCACGCGGGGACGGGCCCCCGGCGTGAGCCTCGTCGCGGCGACCCAGCGCCCCGCCGCGCTTCCGGAGGTTGCCGTCTCACAGTCCGACCTGCTGGTCTCCCACCGCCTGACTGCCGGCAGCGACATCGAGGCGCTCGAAGCCACACAGCCGACGTACATGCACGCGTCGCTGGCCGACAGGCTCCCGGCCGAACCGGGCGAGGCGCTCGTCGTCGACGACGCGACGGAAACCGTCCACTCGGTTCGCATCCGGGAACGCGATACCCCCCACGGCGGCGACAGCCCGAGCGTCAGCAGCCGTCGGCGGGATGAATCTGCGACCGGCTCTCGGATCGGAGGGACGGACCCCGACGAGCGTCGCGGCGAGGGCCGCGGCGAGAGCCAAAGCGTAAGGTGAAACCGACCCAACCGTCGGACAATGAGTCGGCGTCGGGACCCGGTACAGCGGCGCGACGACGGCGACGTGGAACTCCACGATGTCGTCGAGTGGGAACCCAGGACGGTGGTCGACCGGGCGGTTTTCGTCGTCTACTCGGCGTTCGCCGGCTACTACCTCGGACTCGCCCGGTTCAACAGACGATACGCCGGACCCGTCGTCCTCAAGGGGCTCGCAATCGCCGTCTCCCTGCACGCCCTGTACAACGTGCTCGTCTCGACTGAGGCGCTCCACGCACCCGGCTACCTCGTCGACGTGTTCGGGTTCTCCAGCGTCGCGGCGGTCTTCACCGTCGTCGTCGCCTACAACGGCGTGTTGACCGTTCTGTTGCTCTACAAACTCTCGCAGTACCGCGCCGTCTACCGGGCGACGCGCGGCGACGACCCCATCGGGAGCGAACTCACGGAGTTCGAACGTGACGTAGAATAACCAGGATTCTGCCGGTTGCCGTATCTGGCCGCCGCCTACCCGACGTAGCCATCGACGAGGCGTTCGACGTACTTCGCGACCACGTCGACTTCGAGGTGGACGGGGTCACCGACCGCCTTCTCCGAGAGGTTCGTCAACTCGTAGGTTTCGGGGATGATGGCGACGTCGAACGCGCCGTCACCGCGGGCGGCGACAGTGAGACTGATGCCGTCGACGGCGATGGAACCCTTCTCGACGACGTACCGTGCCAGGTCGTCGGGCAGCGAGAACGTAAAGCGCCAGTCCTCTCCGAGTTGCTCGACGGCGAGCACCTCCGCAGTGCCGTCGACGTGGCCCTGGACGAAGTGGCCGTCGAGGCGACCCTCGGCCGGCAGGGCGCGTTCGAGGTTGACCGCGTCCCCGACAGCGAGGTCGGCCAGGGACGTCCGCTCGACCGTTTCGGTCGCGAGAAACACCTCGAATGTGTCCCCGTCGAAGGACTCGACGGTCAGACAGGCACCGTCGACGCTGATGCTCTGCCCGCGCGCGAGGTCCTCGAACCCCGTGCCGAGGCGCAACCTGACGCCGTCGGCCTCGCGCTCGATCCCGCGAACCTCGCCAGTCTCCTCGACGATTCCAGTGAACATACCCGACGTTCGAGTCGGGACCGCGAAAGTGTGTTGGTCGGCTACTGGGCGACCGCGAAAACGTGTTTGTCGCCTACTGCGCCACCGGCGCTTCCATCTCGGCCACGGTGTCGAGGATTTCTTCGAGGCTCATGTCCCGGGGTTCGTCGTACAGCAGAACGTCGATGGGGAGCGTCGGAGCGCCGTCGACGAGTCCCTCCATCAAAACGAGGCGTTCCCGGGCACGGGACATCCCGACGTAGAAGACGCGGCGTTCGTTGTCGGTCAGCGTCGGGACGGGGCTGGTGTGTTTGGTGAACTCGCCGTCGCCGGGGACCTCCGCGCCGGCCTGTTCGACCGTCGCGGCCATCTGCTCGACGACCTTCTCGGTGAGGTCCGTTGCGACGAACACGTGGTCGGCCTCGCGGCCCTTCGCGGAGTGGATGGTCCCGACGCGGACGCGGTCGCGTTCCATGCCCTCGTAGGTGCCGTTGAAGTAGGCGTCGACGCTTCGCTCCTGGAACTGCGTGACCTTGCGGAGCATGTCCGCCGCCGCCGGTGGGTCGGGCGCGAACGGCGCGTACTCCCGGACGAGGTCGGGTTCGACGTTCATCTCGACGATGTCCTCGACGCCGGTTTCCTCCTCGCGCTCGTCGAGCGCCTCGAAGAAGTCGTCGCGCTCGCCCGTGCCGAACGCCGAGTCGGCGAGCATGTCCGCCAGTCGCCGGGCCTGCAGGCCGTCGAGGGGTTCGTCCTCGGCCAGCGCCTCGATGGCGTCGACGTACTGGGTCAGGCGGTCGGTCCACATCCGCTGGTCGGTCAGACACTTGAACGGGATGCCCTCGTCGATGAACTCGTCGATGAACTGGAACATCTGGTAGCGGGCGCGAAACAGCACCATCACGGTCTCGTCGGTCTCCTCGACGGTCCGTTTCACCTCGCGGGAGACGTCGAGCATCGAGCGGTTGCGGATCGCCTCGACACGGCCGCCCTCCTTGCGGGGTTCGAGGTCCTTCTCCTGTCGCTTCTCGATGTGTCTGACCTCCTGGTTGACCGCGTTGAGGATGCGCGAGGGCAGGCGGTAGGAGTTGGGCAGGATGACGTCCTCGTCGACGGCCTCGTCGAGCAGCAGGTCGGGGTCGGCCCCCTGCCAGGCGTAGACGACCTGGTCGTCGTCGCCGGCGATGAGGACGCGCTTCATGTGGGGACGCCACTCCTCGTAGACGTCGTACTGGAGGGTTGTGATGTCCTGGAACTCGTCGATGACGAGGTAATCGACCTGGGGAAGCAGCGAGCGCTGTTTGACCCGTTCGAGCATGTCCGCGAACCCGACGATGTCCTGGTCGCCCTTCCAGGCCCGCCAGGCGCGGATGGCTTCGGGGATGTCGAGGCGGTCGTCGTCGCTCGGCCAGGTCGGCGTGTACTTGTTGCCCGTCTGTGCCCGGTCGTCGATCTCCGGGGGGAGACGGACGTTTCTCTCGTTCCACTGGAAGGGGACGTCGTACCAGTCACCGACGTCCCGGCAGGTTCGCTGGAGCCACTGGCTCGTCGCGATGACCTTGTTCCCGAGCGTCGTCGACCGGGCCGACCGCCGTCTGGACCCCTCGTATTCGTCCTCGAATTCGAGGCCGTAGTCGTCGCAGAACTCCTCCTTGTCGGACTCGCCCACGACGTCGCCCCGCGAGAGATTCAGCAGGTCGTAGGCTTTCGAGTGCATCGTACAGACGTTGCCACGGAGCGCCCGCGGCGTCGTATCCAGGCGCTGGGGGAGCCGCTCGCGGATTTCGGCGGCTGCTGCGCGCGTATACGAGACGACCAGCACGTCACGAATCTCTACGTCCTCTTCGGACTCGAGGAGTTGCTCGACCCGGTCCAGGAGCGCGGTCGTCTTCCCACTCCCCGGACCGCCAAACAGGCGAATCACCTCGGTAGACTCGGTCATTGGACATCTAGTAGCACCGGAGGTTCATAAAAAGCGCGAAATCAGTCGACGGACGCGAGACGGAACAGGTCTACCGGTACAGCGAGAGATACAGCATGCTGAACCCGATGATAAATGGGAGAGTCTCGGCCATCTGGAAGAACATGATGAGCATCTCGTCGGCGTCGGACCCGAACTGGGTGATGACGGTGCTCACCGCCACCCCCATACTGATGAACGAGAAGCCGAAAAACGCGTACTGCAACCGCTGGGACTTCTGTTGCTGGTACGCCTGAAAACTGATGAGCGTGATCCCGAGCGTGAGCCCGAAGACGAGAACTCGAAGCAACGTGAGAAACACCCGTGCAAGTAACTCCGTCTCTACCATTCGTCACCGGACATACAGTGACCGCTCTAATAAACGTAGCTACTGGCGGGAGTCAGTCACTCCGCGTGAAGCTCGTTCCAGAGCTGGCTAAACCGGTCGGGGAGATTCTCCTCGCGATAGATACGGACCTGGTACTCGTCGTCCTGCAGGGAGATGACCGTGCTCTCGAAGTTCGACTCGTAGACCTTGTAGTGGTTGCCGTCGTCGGCGACCAGCGTCCTGTCCTTGACGAGGTCGTACTCGTCGAGCATCTCGATGCGACGGTAGACTGTCGGAAGCGAGAGGTCGCACTCCTCGGCGAGTTCCTTCGCCGATTTGGGGTCCTGGCTGATGGCTGCCAGTACCCGCCTGGCGTGTTTGTCGCCGATAGTGTCGAGGATGTCCTCGATGCTGCGTTCGTCCACGTGGATGTATTTATTCCCGGTTACCAAATCGCTTTTGTGAGCTTTAGTTACCAATTAGTTACGATAGGTTCCGTGAAATCCGGTTATCAGCCAGACGTGATCCACTCAAGCCGGGCCGTCCCAAATCTGGTGTTCCATTGCTTGAAACAGCGATGTACTGTTGTGACACTGGAGGGAGTCACGTCTGGCTGTATACGTCGGTTCCTACCGGTGGAACACCGAAAGCTAAGATGGCGCTCCCCGTACGGGGGAACGATGTCGGGAATCGTCTTCTTCAGGACGGAGAACAGGGCGGAAATCGTCGACTTCTACACCAGCATCGTGGGTGCGGACGTCTGGCTCGAACAGCCCGATTGCACCATCCTGGAGTACGACGGCTTTCGCTTTGGCTTCTGTGGGCGGGAGGAAACGGACGACTACGGGGACCGCGCCGGCGTCGACGAGATGTACGAGGCCGTCGGCGACGCCGCACGCGAACGGCCACACGAAAACGAGAAGTACGACATCTACCAGTTTTTCGCGGACGACCCCGACGGCCGGACCGCCGAATTCCAGACGTTCCTCCACGAAACCGACGGGTGAGACGTCCCGCCAGCAGCGACTGAAGCCGGGAACGTCGACAGTGGTCGAAGGAACTGGACGTCAACAGGGGTCGAGGGGTTGGTCGAAGCGCGCCAGTCTGTATACGTTTTCTGTCAGGACCGTCGGGAACATCCTCCTTTAATATCGAGTGTCGCGATACATCACCTGTCATGGACTACTCGGCGCTGACAGTCGAACGCGAGGACGGAATCGGCACAATCACGTTCGACAATCCGGAGGGACGGAACGCACTCGACCTCGACGCGGCGGACGAACTCGTCGACGCGGCGACTGCGCTCGACGACGACCCCGACGTGCGGTGTATCGTCCTGACGCACACGGGGGAGTTCTACGGTACGGGGGCGGACCTGACCCAGTTCGAGGGCGACACGTCGGACGCGGAGCGCATCCGACAGCTCGCCAGCCGGCTACACGAGGCCATCGTCCAGTTCCACGGAGCACCGACGCCGGTCGTGGGCGGCGTCGACGGGGTCGCTGCCGGGGCGAGCTTCGGGCTGGCGCTCGCGCCTGACCTGCTCCTGTTGAGCGAGGACGCACGGCTCGAATTCGCCTACCCGCGCATCGGCCTCACCGGCGACTGCGGAGCGACCTTTTTCCTGCCGCGGCTGGTCGGCCTCCGGACCGCCAAGGAAATCGTCCTGCTCGACGAACCCATCCCCGCCGAGCGGGCCGTCGACCTGGGTATTGCGACCGAGGCCGTCCCGGGCGAGGAGTTCGACGACCGGCTCTTCGAACTCGCGGGGCAACTGGCCGAGGGACCGACCCGCGCGCTCGGGAGCGCCTCGTGGCTGGTCACCGAGAGCTTCGGCCGGAGCCTCGAATCACAGCTCGCCGCCGAGATCGACACCATCGGCGAGGCCGTCCAGACGGAGGACTACGAACGCGGGTACGCGGCATTCTTCGGCGACGGCGACCCCGAGTTCGTCGGGCGGTAAGCGGACGGAATCCCGCGCCGGAGCGCCCCGTTCACAGCGAGACGGGCGTCCCGCGGGAGGCGCTCTCCGAGAGGGCGTCGACGACGCGCATCGTCTTCACGGCGTCGGGACCGTCGGTTCTGGGTGCCGTCCCCGACTCGACGGCGTCGCGGAAGTGTTCGACCTCCAGCCGGTACTGGTCGACGGGGTCGAACCGCTCCTCGACGGTCCGACCGTCGACGGTGTACCGGAGCGTCGTCTCGCCGTCGGGGACGAACGCGCGGTCGACCCGGAGGCGGCCGTCCGTGCCCAGCACTGTGTACTGATGCGACGAGCCCTCGAACCCGGAGGAGACGGTCGCAGTCGTGCCGTCGTCGTACTGCAGGCCGCCCGTCAGGCTCGTCTCGACGCCGCAGTCCCGGCGGTCGGTCGCCGTCGCGTAGACGGACGCGGGTTCGCTCAGGAACAGCCGGGCGGCCGTGACGGCATAACAGCCGACGTCCATCAGACTCCCGCCGGCGAGGTCGGGGTCGAGCCGGATGTCGTAGCCCGCCGGGAGGGCGAAATGAAAGCTGGCGTCGACGCGGCGCAACTCGCCCAGTTCGGCCCTCGCGATCTCCACCGCCCGCTCGGTGCGCGGGTGATAGCGGTACATGAACGCCTCCATAAGCGTCACGTCGCGCTCGGCGCAGTACTCGCTCATCTCGCGCGCCTGGTCGGCGTCGACCGCCAGCGGTTTCTCGCAGAGGACGTCGAGTCCGGCCTCGGCCGCGCGTTTCGTCCACTCCGCGTGCATCGAGTTGGGAAGCGGATTGTACACCGCATCGAGGTCGGGGTCGTCGAGCAGTTCGGCGTAGGAGCCGTAGGCCCGCGGGACGTCGTGCTCGGCCGCGACGCGCTGTGCGCGCTCCGTCTCCCGGGAGGCGATGGCGGCAACGGTCACGTCCGTCTTCGCACACGCCGGGATGACGCGCTTGCGAGCGATGTTCGCGGTACTGAGAACGCCGATGTCCATATCTGGGTGTGTGAAGCGGCCCGCAAACCGCTTTCGGTCGGCGGATGCGGCGAACCGAATCAGGGGTACATGTCGGCGTCCTCTTCGACAGCACCGTCCGGCCCGCCGGCGAGGATTTCGGCGCTCTCGGGCGAGAGTTCGGGCGAGACCTCCTCGTCGAGTACCTTGCTGATCTCGTCGATGTTGCCCGCCAGCACCTTCAGCGCGTCCTGCGGGTTCGGGTAGACGAGCATGTAGCCGTTCTCGCCCATCGTGATGAGTTGCGTATCCGAGACGACGACCTGCTCGTTTTGTATCGTCGCCGCGACTGCTGGCAGGGCGGCGGGCCGGCCGTCGTCACCCTCGTCTTCGCTGACCATCCGGACGTGGACGTCGTCGAGGTCGATCAGGTCCTTGTACTCGCGGACGACCCGGGCGCAGGCGACGAGGTCCCGCGTGACTGCCGTCTTGTGCTCGTTCTCGTGTTCGCCCTCGAAACAGTGTTTGCAGACCCGCAGTTCGATTCTCATTGCCCGTGCTTGGAGGGCCGGGCGAATGAGCGTTACGAGGTGGGTTCCTCCGTTTCGGGACGAACAGGAGATTCCGGAGTTTCAGGGCGAGCAGGAGGGTCCGGCGTTTCGGGGCGAACAGGCGTGTCCGCGGTTTTCTCCCCCGGAAAATCCCCGTGCGAACTCATGTGATGAGCGTACGGGACAGGCCCCTCCGTGACCAATCGCAACCAAGGCGGTAGCGTCACAGCAGGTCGGTCGCGTCACCCACCGCGTCCGCGAGCGGTTCCTGGCTCTTGGCGTGGCGGGCAGCCAGTATCCCCTCGACGGCCGCACACGCCTCGTCGAGCGGGTCGTGGGTCTCGACGTAGGCTGCCAGCGCGATTTCGGCCTCGTCGAGTCGGGTCAGTTCCATCGCCTCGGTCCGCGAGAGGTTGCCGGCAACCCAGTCGCGGACGATGTCGCGCCCGGTCGGTCCGACCGGCGAGACGGACTCGCCCAGTAGGTGGAGCGTCTTTGCCGCGGTGACGGGCGCGATGCCCGCGGCCCCGCCGGCGGCACCGACCGACCCGCCCGCAGTGTACCGCTCCAGTGCCGTCGCGGCCGCCGCGGCCGAACACGGCAGTTCTGACTCGAACGCCACCAGGCGCTCTTCGAGCGTCGCGTCGGTGCCGTCGACCGTCGCAACCCCCCGCTCCTCCTGGGTCTCGGTGACCTCGATGCCTTCCGCGATGTCCGCCAGCCCCATCGTGTGGGTCTGCTTCCCCCTCCCGTATAAAAGTGTGTGTTCGCCAACACCTTCCGGACGGCCACGCGGACGGTGTCGGTGAAACTACCTACCGGTTACCGGTAGGTGACTGCCGTGCGTTCGGCCGCGCAATCCCGGTCGCCGGCTCCTTTTAAAAGTGGATGGCGGGGCAACCTTCACGTGATGACAGCCGCGACACGGAACGTCTGTCCGGAGTGCGAGAACAGCCTGCGAGCGGACGACTGCGAGACGGTCTGTACGGGGTGTGGGCTGGTGGTCGACGAACACGCCATCGACCCGGGACCGGAGTGGCGCTCGTTCGCCGACGACGAGGACGACCCCGAGCGGACGGGTGCCCCGTTGACGCGGTCGCGCCACGACCGCGGACTCTCGACCGAAATCGGCTACTCGTCACGGCTCACGGGTCGCAAGCGCCGCCGGGTCGCCCGGATGCGTCGCCAGCACAAGCGCACGCAGATTCGCTCGAAGCAGGAACGCAACCGCGTGTACGCGTTCACCGAAATCCGCCGACTGGTGGGCGCACTCGACCTGCCCGACCACGTCCGCGACCAGTCGTGTGTCCTCTTCGAGTCCGCACAGGAGGCCGACCTCCTGCAGGGGCGGTCCATCGAGGGGTTCGCCGCCGCGGCGGTGTACGCGACCTGTCGGACCGTCGCCGTCTCGCGAACGCTTCCGGAGGTCACCGGGGCAGCCAAGGCGACCCGCGACGAACTCGACGCCGCGTACGACGCGATGAACCGCGAACTCGGCCTGCCGACGGGACCTATCGACCCGCGGGAGTACCTCGCACGGTTCGCGAGCAAACTCGACCTGCCCCAGCGCGTGGAGACCCGGGCGCGCGAACTCGCCCGCGAGGCCCGCGAGTCCGGCCTCGACACCGGCCGCAACCCCGGCGGCGTGGCCGCCGCCTGCCTCTACACCGCGGCCGGACACGAGGGGTGTCACCTCACCCAGCAGGCCGCCGCCGACGTCGCCGACGTCGCTCCCGTGACCGTGCGCTCGACGTACTACGAACTCACCGAAAACTAGTCGGACTCCGGGAGCAACGGCCGCCAGGCGTTGACCGCCAGGAGCGATCCGCTGACGACGGCGGCGGCCACCGTGACGAGCGGATTCACGAGGCCGACGGCGGCGGCCGGAATCACGAGCGCGTTGTACCCGAGTGCCAGCGCGGTGTTCTGTCGCGCCCGTTTGCCGGCTACGCGCGCCAGGTCGAACGTCGTCTCCACGGCCCCGAGGTCGTCGTCCGCGATAGCGACGTCGGCGGCGTCGGACGCGAGCGCAGTGCCGCTACCCAGCGCGATGCCCAGGTCGGCCCGAGCGAGCGCCGGCGCATCGTTGGTGCCGTCCCCGACCATCGTGACCCGCCGGTCGGCCCCGAGTCGCCGGATGGTCTCGGTCTTGCCGCCGGGGGGGATGCCGGCGAAGACGTGGTCGACGCCCGGATGCTCGCGGAAGAACGCCGCGGCCCGCTCGTCGTCCCCGGTCAGCACGATCACGTCGAGGTCCCGTTCGTCCAGTCGTGCGAGCACCTCGTCCCAGCCCTCGCGTGGCTCGTCCCCGAGGACGACGACGCCCTCGGCGGTCCCATCGCGGCCGACGACGACCGGAAGACGGCCGTCCTCGCGTGCGTCGCGTACCTGCATGCGAATCCCGTCGCTCACGGTCCAGCCCTGCCTGGCAAAGAGGTCGGGATGACCGACGAGATACTCGCTGCCGTCGACCCGTCCCTGGACGCCCAACCCGTGGGTCTCGAAGCCGCTGACTCCCACTGTTTCATCCCGGTCGTCGGCCTCCCGTTCCCGCCCGCTGTCGGTCCGTTCGTCCTCGTCGGCGAAGGCGGACGCGATAGCGTCGCCAGCCGGATGTGACGCGCGGCGTTCGAGCCTCCCGACGGCGGCGAGCACCTCCGGAGGGGCGTCCGCCGAGCGAACCCGCATCTCGCCGCTCGTGAGCGTCCCCGTCTTGTCGAAGACGACGACGTCGGTCTCGCGGAACCGCTCGAACACCGTCTCGTCGAAGACGACGATGCCCCGCTCCAGCGCCGCCCGGAGGCTGGTGGCAACCGACAGCGGGGTCGAGAGCGCGAGCACCCACGGACAGGCGACCAGTACGGCCGCGAGGCCGGCGAGCACCGCCCCGACTGGCCCGCGCCCCAGGGTCAGCGACGCCGCGATGCCGAGGACCGTCGCGGCGGCCAGCGGGAGCAACAGCGTGGCTGCGAGGCGGTCGGTGCGGCGCTGGAGGCCGTGAGTGGCGCTCTGGAGCAACCACACGGCAGTCGTGAGGCGGTCGATACTGCTCGTCGGCGGGTCGCCGACCCGGGCGACCGCCGCGTCTTCGGTGACGACCGACCCCCCGAGCAGGTCGTCACTCGCCTCCTTGGCGACGGGCAGCGACTCCCCGGTCACGATGGACTCGTCGACCGTACAGGTTCCCTCCGCGAGGGTGCCGTCGACGGGAATCCGTTCGCCCTGCCTGACGAGCACGCGGTCGCCGGCGTCGAGGTCTTCGACATCGACGGTCGTCGTTCCGTCGGGGAGACACAGCCGCGCGTCGTCCGTCTGGGAGACGGTGAGGTCGGTGAGTCGCTCCATCGCCCGCTGTTTGACGAGCGATTCGTAGAACGTGGCGGCGACGACGCTCGCGGCGACGACGATGGCCAGGTCGAAGTAGACGTCGAACCGACCGAGCAGGAGTGCCACGATGCTGTAACTGTACGCCGCAAGCAACGTGAGCGCGGCGAGCAGGTCGGTGTTGGGCTGGCGGGTCCGCAGGCTGACGTACGCGCCACGGAGTAGCGGCAGGCCGGTAAAAAAGACGACGACCCCCGTGACGCCGGCGAACAGGGGCAACAACAGGAGCGTCCCGCTCTCGACTGGCCCGCCCTCGAACATGCCAGTCGCCCCGCCGGTGAGGTCGAGGAAGTGAATCGGGTACAGGACGGCGATGTAGGGAAACAGCATGAACGTCCCGAAGACGACGCCGGCGACGTACCGAAAGCCCAGCAGGTCCTCCAGTTCGCGCGTCTCGGGGTTCGAATCGCGGGCGAAGGCCGTGGCGACCGACTCGCCCGTCGTCGCTTCGCGGTCGACGACCCGGTAGCCAGCCGTCGACAGCACGTCCCGTACCTCAGTTCTGGACATCCGCTCGGGGTCGTACTCGACGCGGACCGTCTCCGTGACGTAGCTCGCTGCCGCGTCGTGAACGCCCTCGCAGGACAGCGCCTGCTCCTCTAAGAACGTCTCGCAGGTCGCACAGTGCATCCCGGTGACGCGGAAGAACGCACGGTCGGTCTCGCCATCTCCCCCCTCGTTTCCGCTCGCGGCCATCGTCGCGTCCGGTGGTCCGGCGTCGGCATCGAGCGTCGCCTCGACGTCACGACATCCGGGAGCGCAGAAGACGCCGTCGTCGCTCTCGACCGGGTCAGCAGTGACTGGCCGCCCACAGAACTGGCAGGCTTCGCCGGGGTCCTCGGACACTGTGTCACCTCCCGCGGGCCGCCCGAAACGCGTGGTTCGTGGTCGGTTCCGGCGCGACCTCCGGGGGATGGTGGCAGCGGCCGGGCCAGGAACGTCGCGGGACCGTCGCGGGACCGTCGCGGGACCGACGACCGCCCCACCGAGACGTCGCGCCGTCTCCGAGACCGTATCTCCCTATACGCCAGCAACCACAAAACGTTCCGGGTTGGACTGTCCGATTACTGACGGCCCAATCGCATGAAAGATACCGGGTCGTCGGAGATGACCGGGGTATGATTGGATGTTACAGTAGTTCGAACAACCGGCCGCTGGCGGGCCCCCTCACCCGAAGTAGTCTTCGAGGACGGCCCCGAACCCGGCGGGATGGGTCTCGTGGCTGGTGTCGATGCGGGCGGGGTCGTAGGGGAGGTCGTCGTCTGTCATCGTCGGCTCCCGACTGCGGTGGAAGGGCAGTTCCCGGGGTGGGGACAAAAAAGAGCTGCTCGCCCCCCGTAGCGTTAATACGAATCCGGCTCGTATCGCTCGACAGTGAGCGACCGGACGGTTGCACTCGACGCGGTCATCTTCGGCGTGGACGTCCAGAGCGGGGACGTCCGCGGGGACGCACCCTCCTACGCGCTGGTGGCGTTCGACGGCGAAACTGTCGAGCGCGACGTGGTCAGCTACCGCAAGCTGCGGCGGCGAATCGAGAGCGAGGAGCCCGCGATGGTCGCGACGGACAACATGTACGAACTCGCCGAGGACAAGGACGCGCTCGTCCACTTTCTGGGTTCGCTCCCCGACGGGACGCAGCTCGTCCAGGTCACCGGCGCACAGGAACCAGAGCCCCTCTCGCGGGTCGCCTCGCGCCACGGCGTGCCCTACAGCAAGGAGCCGATGGCCGAGGCCGAGGCGGCTGCCCGGCTCGCAGCGGCGAACGTCGGCCACGAGGTGACGGCCTTCACCGACACGACCGAGGTGAAAGTTTCCCGTGGGCGCTCGACGGGGGGTGGCGGCTGGAGCGAGGACCGCTACACCCGGCGCATCCACGGCTCCGTGAAACGGCGGGCACGCGATGTCGAATCGGCACTCGACGGGGCAGGGCTCGACTACGAGCGCGACGTCACCGAGAAGTACGGCGGCTTCTCGAACGCCGTCTTCACGGTCGAAGCCCGACCCGAGGACATCCCGGTCTCGGCGGAGCGGGCCGGCGACGTGCGCGTCGAGATAGAGCGCGTTCGCCGGGACGGCGTCGAGTTCCGCCCGCTGGCGAAGCGACGCGACCCCGTCGTCGTCGGTATCGACCCCGGAACGACGACCGCGGCGGCCATCGTCGGCCTCGACGGCGAGGTGCTCGACGTCTTGAGCACGCGAACGGCCGACACCGCCGCGGTCATCGAGTGGATCATCGAGCGCGGTCGACCCATCGTCGTCAGTGCCGACGTGACGCCCATGCCCGAGACAGTCGAGAAGATACGCCGGAGCTTCGACGCCGCCGGCTGGGTCCCCGAGCGGGACCTGCCGGTCGACGTGAAGAAACACCGGACCCGCGAGGTTGGCTACGACAACGACCACGAACGGGACGCCATCGCCGCCGCGCTGGGTGCCTACGACGCCCACGACGACCAGTTCGAGCGCATCATCGCCAAGGTCCCGCCGCGACAGGACATCGGGACCGTCCTCTCGCGCGTGGTCGCCGACGACGAGTCCGTCGAGGCGGTCCTGGCGGACCTGACCGAGGACGACGACGACGAGAGCGAGGACCACGAACACGTCGAGCGCGAACTCACCGAGGAGGAGCGGCGCATCCGACAGCTGGAGACGCAGGTCCAGCGCCTCCAGGAGCACGTCGAGCGGCTCGAATCCACAGTCGAGGAGAAAGACGAGCGCATCGCGGAGTTCGAGCGCGAACTCTCGGACGCACGCAAACAGGAGCGCCGCGAGGCGCGCGAACGCCGGGAAGTCACCCGCCTCGAACGCGAGAACAACCGGCTCGAACGCGAACTCGACGAGGAGCGCGAACACGTCGAACAGCTCGAAGGCAAGCTCGAACGGCTCAAGGCGCTGTGGAAGCTCGACCACTCGAACTTCGCCGACGTCTCCGAGAAGAAAGCCGGGCTGGTCCCCGTGAAGGTGATCGAACAGTTCACGCAGGGGGCTATCGAGAGCGCGGACGAGCGGTTCGGCCTCGCCGAGGACGACGTCGTCCTCCTGCGCGACGCGAGCGGTGCCGGCCGCTCGACGGCCCGATTGCTGGCCGACGTCGACCCCAAGGTCGTCCTCCGGAACGGACATCTCTCCGACATGGCCGACCGCGTGCTGTTCGAGCACGGCGTGCCGGTCGCACCCGCCGACATGGTGACCGTCCAGGAAGTGGACGAACTCGCGGTCGCCCGCGAATCGGAGATAGAGGAAACAATCGAGGACTGGGAGCGGCGCGCCGAGGAGCGCAAGCGACAGCGGAGTGCCGAAATGGTCGACCGACTCATCAGCGAACACCGGGCCGACCGGCCGGAGTGACTGGGGTCAGAGGGCGGCCTCGCTGGTTCCGTTCGAGCGTTCGCGCCGGTCGGTCTCGCTCACATCATCTCGCCCATCCCGAACGCCTGAAGGAGGTTCGAGATGAGGCCGTAGACGATGAGGCCGAGGCCGGCGACGACGAGCGCGAGCGCGCCGCCGATGACCGGGTTCTGCCAGGTTGCAGCGCCGATACCCCCGATCAACAACACGACCCCGAGGAGTCCCACGATGCCGAATCTGTCGAGCATACTCGTTGGTCCAGTGGGAGGATTATAAGTCCCGCTTTCTCGCTGCGGTGTCGCCGGCATCATTGAAAGGATTAAACCATTCCCACACGGAACATGGGTACATGAGCGACAACGAGGGACGAAAGGACCTGCGGATGCCCGACGACGACGAGGTGTTCGCGGTCGTGACCGACATGCTCGGTGCGAACCGGGTCAAGGTACGGTGTATGGACGGCGTCGAACGCACGGCACGGATTCCGGGGAAGATGCAGAAACGCATCTGGATACGGGAAGACGACGTAGTGCTCGTCGAACCCTGGGACTGGCAAGACGAGAAAGCCGACATCACCTGGCGCTACGAGAAACAGGACGCCGACCAGCTCCGCGAGGAAGGCCACATCCAAGAGTAACTCGCCCGACGCCGTGACTGCGCGCCCGACGGTCCTTCTCGTCCCCGCGTTCTAGCGGACGTTGCTCGCCACGGTAGTGTTCAGATAAGCAATACTGGAGTTGTAAACAGCATGAAAGCCCCGAAGCGCTCGCCGGCTCCGACTCACTGCGCTCCTCGTTGCACTGCGGTG
>PXQO01000081.1 GCA_003021285.1 Halobacteriales archaeon QH_2_65_14
CTCGAGGTCGGCGATCAGCTGCTCGGCCGCCTCGGCGTCGTCCGGGTCGGCGGTCGCCGACCCGCCGGTGTCGGTCTTGCTCCCCGGCAGGTTCGACTCGCCGATGGCCTTCTCGATACTCCGCGGTTCGTGGCCGTGCTCCTCGTTGAACTCCTGCTGGATGCGTCGCCGCCGCTGGGTCTCCCGGATTGCAGACTCCATCGCCGCGCTGGGTTCCTCGGCGTACAGCACGACCGTCCCGTTGACGTTGCGCGCCGCCCGCCCCATCGTCTGGATGAGCGTCGTCTCCGACCTGAGAAATCCCTCCTGGTCGGCGTCCAGAATCGCAACGAGCGACACCTCCGGGATGTCCAGCCCCTCCCTGAGCAGATTAATTCCTACGAGCGTATCTATTTCGCCGAGGCGCAAACTCCGGACGAGTTCGTGTCGTTCGAGGGTATCGGTCTCGTCGTGCATGTAGGCGACGTCCATCCCGGCCTCTTCGAGGTACTCGGTGAGGTCCTCGGCCATGCGTTTCGTGAGCGTCGTGACGAGGGCGCGCTCGTCGTCGGGAAGCGCCTGGAGGCGGTCGATGAGGTCGCTCACCTGTCCCTCGACGTCGGCGACCTCGACCGCGGGGTCGACGAGGTACGTCGGGCGGACGATCTGCTCGACGATCTGGGCCGACTGCTCGCGTTCGCAGTCGCCGGGCGTGGCGGAGACGTACAGCGTCTTGCCCGTCTTCTCCTCGAACTCCTCGAATGTGAGCGGGCGGTTGTCGAATGCGGTCGGAAGCCGGAAGCCGTTCTCGACCAGCGACTCTTTGCGCGACCGGTCGCCCTCGAACTGGCCCCTGATCTGGGGGAGAGTCTGGTGGGACTCGTCGACGACCGTGAGGAAATCCTCGGGGAAGTAATCCAGCAGGGTGTACGGTGCCTCCCCCGACTCGCGGTCCGAGAGGTGGACCGAGTAGTTCTCGATGCCCGAACAGTAGCCGGTCTCGCGCATCATCTCCAGGTCGAACCGGGTTCGCTCCTCGATGCGCTGTGCGGCCACGAGGTCGCCCTGGCGCTCGAAGTACCGTATCCGCTCTTCGAGCAGGTCCTCTATCTCCTCGATGGCCCGTTCCAGCCGTTGCTCGGGAATCGAGTAGTGCTCTGCCGGGTGGACGAGCACAGCGGGCTCCTCGCTCACAATCTCCCCTTCGAGCGGGTCCACCTTCCGGAGCCGGTCGATTTCGTCGCCCCACAGTTCGACCCTGGCGGCGTAGCGCCCGTACATCGGGTATATCTCGATGGTGTCGCCGCGGACGCGGAACGTCCCCTGCGTGAAGTCGACGTCGTTGCGCTCGTAGTTGAGGTCCACGAGTTGCGCGAGCAGTTCGTCGCGCTCGATCCCCTGGTCCTGTTCCAGGCGCAGCGACATGTCCACGTAGTTTCGGGGGTCACCCAGCCCGTAGATGGCCGACACCGAGGCGACGACGATGACGTCCTCGCGCGTGAGAAGCGAGCGCGTCGCCGAGTGGCGCAGCCGGTCGATCTCGTCGTTGATGGAGGCGTCCTTGTCGATGTAGGTGTCGGTCTGCTCGACGTAGGCCTCGGGCTGGTAGTAGTCGTAGTAGGATACAAAATATTCTACTGCGTTGTCCGGGAACAGTTCCCTGAACTCCTCGTATAGCTGTGCGGCGAGCGTCTTGTTGTGAGCGATGACGAGCGTCGGTTTCTGGATTTTCTCGATGACCCACGAGACGGTGTTGGTCTTGCCGCTGCCGGTCACGCCGAGCAGGGTCTGTCTGTCCATCCCCTCGCGGAACCCCGCCGAGAGCTTCTCGATGGCATCGGGCTGGTCGCCGGCGGGTTCGAAGGGTGCGTCGACGCGAAACGCGCTCTCGGCGTCGGGGCGGTCGGGGGAGAGTGGCCCGGAATCGGTCATTAGGCGATGGTAGGGTTCCAGCGACTTGACGGCCACGATCCGCCCTGCGTCACCGCCTCAGCGGCGTCGGTCCACCTGGAGTGTGACGCCGTCGGCTTCCAGCGCGGCGATGGCCGCTGGCAGGTCACACACGCCGTAGACGCCCACCCCGAAAGCGACATTCCGAGCGCGTCGTAGAGTTTAATCCGGTCGCGGAGTTGACGGGGGTCGACGCTGTCGGCGACACGCGGTGTGTCCCGGCATCGGGATAGCGGCGCTCGACGAACCCGTCGACGCCGGGCCGGACCCCGTCCATAACCCGTCTGCAGGCTGGGAGCCGAAAAAGATACCCTTCCGGGCCTATCCGCTCGTATCTCACGTCCGGCCCGGGGCGAGCGAATCCACTGTCCGCTGTTGGAGACTCTCGTCGGCACCTTCGGGGAGCACGATCAGCGGTTCGTCGATGGCGTCGAGCGCAGCAATCTCGGACAGTTGATCGCGTGCGTCAGCCGGCGTCCCTGCGACGCCGAGCGCCCGGAGCATCCCGTCGGTGACGGCGTCCCGTGCCTCGTTGCGATTGCCGGCACGCCACGCGTCCGCGACCGCGTCGGCCTCGTCCGGGAAGTACTCCGCCACCGCACGCCGGTAGCCCTCGCCGCTCCCGACGTAGTAGGCGAGGTGTCCCCTGAGTGCCGCCCGCGCCTGCCCGGGGTCCTCGCTCGCCGCGGCGGGGACGTACGGCGCTGTCCGGATGTCGTCGGGGTCGCGGCCGGCCTCCGTCCCGTTGCACGCCGGGTCGCCGGGCCGAGGGCCGCGGCGTACACCGGGACGTCGGCCCCGAGAGACGGGAAATCGGCCACCTCGTAACACTCGCTCTCGTAGGTGACACGCCCCTCGCCGTCAAGGAACTCCTTCGTCAACTCGACGGTCTCGTGGAGCCGTCTGGCCGGCCGGTCGAAGCGCTCGCTGTGGAGGTCCTCGACGACCTTGCGCGTGCTGGTCCCCAGTCCGAGCGTGAACCGCCCCTCGGCGGCCTCGTCGAGCGTCGCCCCAGCCTGTGCGATTGTCGCCGGGGAGCGACCGTAGACGTTGACGATGGCTGTTCCCAGTCGGACGTCCCCGGTCGCCCTCGCCGCGCGGGTCAGCGCGACGAACGAATCCCGCCCCCAGAGTTCGCCCGTCCAGACCGAGTCGTATCCCAGCCGTTCGGCTCGCTCGGCGAACGCTGCGAGGTCGTCCGTGCCGTTCGGCACGAGGATACCAGTCGGCATACTTCAGACGACGGGAGCCAGCGCTAAAAAGCGGACGCACTGCCACCTGCCTCCAGCCGTGGCCGGCGCTCCTCAATACCCCTCGAACGCCGCGATGCGCTCGCGCCAGGCGTCGGGGACCGGGCGTGCTCCGTCGTCGGCGGTCGTCACCATCACCGTCTCGGCGGTTGCGACGACGTCGTCCCCGGCGCTGATCTCGTACTCCATCGGGATGCTCGACCGTCCGGGTTCGAGCGTCCGGAGCGCGACCGTCACGTGGTCGTCCTCGGAGACGGAACGGCGGTAATCGATTTCCAGATGCGCGATGACTGCACCCGATTCCCGTGCGTCCACGCCGAGGACGTCCGCCATGTACGCGAGCCTGGCTTCTTCGAGATACGTCGCATAGAGTGCGTTGTTCACGTGCCCGACTGCGTCGAGGTCCTGGAACCGGACCGGGATGTCCATCACGTAGCTGAACTCGGTCATACCCCCTCTTGGCGTCGCGGTAGTTTGACCTGTCGATAGCTGCTGTGTTTGCGTGGTCCAACCAACGGACCTTTTTGCCGCGCCAGTCGTACGCCACGCTATGACCGACCTCGCAGACAGGGAGTGGCGCATCATTCCCCAGGAGGCCCGGCCCGGACCGATGCAGATGGCGCTCGAAGAGGCCGCCGCCGAGACGGCTGCGGGTGGCGGGCCACGGACGGTCCGTGTCTACCAGTGGCAGCCGAGTACCCTCTCGCTGGGCTACCGACAGGACCCGGAGACGGTCGACTGGGAGTACTGCGAGCGCCACGGCATCACCGTCACCCGCCGGCCAACCGGTGGCGGCGGTATCTACCACGACGCCTACGGTGACATCTCCTACTCCATCGTCGCGCCACAGGCGGAACTCCCGGGAAAGCTGATGGACTGCTACGACCTGCTCTGCCAGCCGATACTCGACGCCTTCGACCGGATGGGCGTCGACGCCGACTTCGCTGACGAGAAACTGCCCGCCATCCACCAGCCTGCCTGTTACCTGCGCGCCGTCAGCCCTGCCCACGACATCCTCGCCGACGGGAAGATAAGCGGCAACGCCCAGTACCGCCAGCGCGACGCCGTCATCCAGCACGGGTCGCTCTCCTACGCGCTCGCGGTCGACGACCATCTCGGCGTCTTCCGGACAGACGCAGTGGACGCCGAGACGTACCGGGAACGCGTCACCTCGATCCGGAAGCAGTCGGGCATCGAGCGCGAGGCGGCGGTCGACGCACTCGAAACGGCGCTGTCTGAGTGGGCCGACGCGTTCGAGGGGTCGTGGACGGAGTCGGAACTCGACCGTGCAGCCGAGATCGCCGAGACGAAGTACGCCAGCGACGAGTGGAACCGCGACCGGACCGACCCGCTTCCCGGCTGACCGACGCCCGTTTTCCACGCGACGCGTCCGACTCCGAAGTCACTATGGGGGCTCGACTGCTGCATCCGGGCATGCACGTAGGCGCACACGTTTCGGTCGCCGGCGGCGTCGACAACGCCGTCGAACGCCAGCTCGACGTCGGCGGGAACTGCGGACAGATATTCACGACCTCGCCGCAGGTCTGGCAACAGCCCGCCATCGAGGACGACGAAGCCGAGCGGTTCCGCGAGGAGTCGACAGATGCGGGCGTCGGCCCGTGGGTCATCCACTCGGCGTACCTGGTGAACCTGGCGACGCCGAAAGACGACCTCCGCGAGAAGTCCATCGACAGCATGCAGGCCGAGGTCGACGCCGCCGCCCGACTCGGCATCGAGTACGTCAACGTCCACCTCGGTGCCCACACCGGTGCCGGCGTCGAGCAGGGGCTTGCCAACGCCGCCAGCGCGCTCGACGAACTCGACGTCCCCGACGGCGTGACCGTCCTCGTGGAGTCCGACGCGGGCAGCGGCACCAAACTTGGCGGCGAGTTCGAACACCTGCGGGAGGTGCTCGACCGCTCGCCACAGGACCTGGCGGTCTGTCTCGACACCGCACACGCGTTCTCCGCCGGATACGACCTCTCGACGCCGGACGCCGTCGCTGATACGCTCGCGGAGTTCGACGACGTCGTCGGGTTCGAGAACCTCGCGTGCGTCCACCTCAACGACTCCAAGCACGCCTGCGGTACCACCAAGGACGAACACGCCCACATCGGCAAGGGAGAAATCGGCGATGATGGCATGGAGGCGTTCGTCAACCACGAGGCGATCCGTGACCTCCCGCTCGTTCTCGAAACGCCGACGGAGGACGGGAGGGGATTCGCCTGGAACGTCGAACGCGTCAAGGAACTCCGGCGCGATCCGGCGAGAGCGTAGCCGTCAGGTCTTTTGCTCCCCCGGGGACTAGCGCAGGTGTGCGACGGTTCACTGCCGAGTACCTGGAAACCACCAGGGACGGGATGTGGAACGACTCCCGCGACGCGCTCGTCGACCTGGAGCTTGCGTCGAGACAGCGGGTGCTCGACGTCGGGGCAGGGACGGGCGAACTCACCCGCGTGCTTCGCGAGGACGTGCCGGGTGAAACCGTCGCTCTCGATGCAGATGCGTCCCTCCTCTCCCACGTCTCCGGTCCCCGCATCCGGGGGGATGCGACGCGACTTCCCTTCCGTGACGACGTGTTCGACCTCGTCGTCTGTCAGGCACTGCTGGTCAACCTGCCGGACCCACTGGGAACGATCCGGGAGTTCACCCGCGTCTCGAACGACTGCGTCGCAGTCGTCGAGCCGGACAACGGCGCAGTGTCGGTCGAGTCGACAGTCGAGACCGAGCCGCCGCTAGCGCGGCGTGCCCGGGAGCTGTACCTCGACGGAGTTGCGACAGACGCCACTCTCGGTGCCGTCCCGGGTCTGTTCGAGGAGGCGGGTCTTACCGACGTGACTGTTCGTCGGTACGACCACGAACGAATGATCGAACCGCCATACACTAAACAGGCGCTCGAAAGCGCCCGCCGGAAAGCCAACGGTGCCGGTATCGAGGGGGACCGGGAGACGATCCTCGCCGGCGACGTCACGGCCGAAGCGTTCGACAGGCTCCGGGACGAGTGGCGGGCCATGGGCCGGGAGGTCATCGAACAGATGCAGGGCGAGGAGTACCGCCAGCGCGAGGTCGTTCCCTTCTACGTGACTGTCGGACACGTGCCGTAATCCCCTCTCCGCGGACGGGGCGATCAGATGACTCCGTGGCAGGGGCGAGCAGGCGACACGGTTGTCCGCCGTCTCCCGGGTCCGGCAGCCCGACTGGCGGACAGGTGGTCAACAAAGCGGTGTGTCACGCTCCCGCTTGTCGCTTTGCGGTTACGCCTCAGCGCATACCGTCGCTGGTCGCGTCATCCGGTATAAACCCTCACACGACGTCACCCCGAACGGAGATGCCGTCTTGTTGGTCCCGGAACTGCTCGACGGCGTCAGCCGCCTGCTGGGCTTGCTCCCTGTCGAGTCCGAGCATCTCCAGTGCATCGGGGAGTGTCGGAAAGACGAACTCGCCGTTTCGGAGCTTCTCGAAGGCGCTGGTCGAGCGTCGACCGTCGAGCCAGAGACAGACGCCTCGCGGGTCGAGTATCTCCTCGTAGCTCTCCCTGGCCAGTGCCCCCTGGAGGCGCTGTGTGACGTTGTCCTCGAACCCTGTGTTGCACACTTCCAGGTGGACCGGTTCGTCACCGGAGAGCACGTGTGCGGCGAGACACTTCTCGGGTGCCGCGTAGCCGCTCGTGGTTGCACGCAGATACTCGGGGTGTTCCGTTGCCCACGCCGCCCTGACGGTCTTGCCGACGCCCTGGATGCCGTGCGAGTCGACGAACTCGTCCTCGCGCGTTTCGTCGCCATCGAGCAGCAGGTCCTTCGTGACGTAGACGTCGAGACGCTCGACCGGGTCGAGGCCGAGCGCCACGTCACCGAACACCCAGATTTCGCGGACCGGAACGGGCATCGTCTCGGTCTCGACGGTCTCGACGAGGTCCTCGATACGCTCGAGTGCCCGGTCGCGGTCCCAATCGGTCATCGCCCGTAACTATCCGCCAGACGTGCAAAACAGTGGCGACAACGGACTCCGGGCGGGGAGCGGGCAGACTGGAACAGCGGGACCGAAAGCGTCATCCACGCGTGTCGGTAACCGACCGATAATGCAGTGTGACAAGTGTGGCGCGGACGCGGTCATGCACGCCGCGTACTCGGGGCTGCACCTCTGTGAGGACCACTTCTGTGCGTCCGTCGAGAAACGCGTCCGTCGACGCATCCGGGACGACAATCTCCTCCCGGACGACGCGATTCCCGACAGCCCCGAGACGTGGGTGATCGGGCTCTCGGGCGGCAAGGACAGCGTCGTCCTGACCGACATCCTCCACGAGACGTTCGCCAAGGACCCCCGGGTCGAACTCGTCGCGCTCTCGATCCACGAAGGTATCGAGGGCTACCGCGACGAGAGCCTCGAAGCCTGCGAGGAACTCACTGCCGATCTCGATCTTCGCCACGAGGTCGTTACCTACGAAGACGAGTTCGATATCCGCATGGACGAGGTGGTCGAAACCGACCCGAAAAACATGTCAGCTTGCGCATATTGCGGGGTGTTTCGGCGGGACATACTCTCCCGGTACGCGGCCGAGTTAGAGGCTGACAAATTACTAACTGGTCACAATCTAGATGATGAAGCTGAAACGGCGTTGATGAATTTTCTCGAGGGTGATGTCAGCCAGATTGCAAAACAGTTCGACGCGAGCCTGGGGCCGTTCGAGGGCGGAAGAGGGGGTCGAACGCGCGGTGACAGCGGCGACTTCATCCCCCGGGCGAAGCCCCTGCGGGACGTTCCCGAGAAGGAGGTTGCGCTGTATGCACACCTCCGGGAGTTGCCGGCGCACATCACGGAGTGTCCCCACGCCGAGGAGGCGTTCCGCGGCGAGATTCAGGAGTTGCTCTACGATCTAGAGGACCGTCATCCGGGGACCCGCCACTCGATCATGGCCGGCTACGAGGAACTCGCAGCGCTCGCAGCGGCAAAGTACCGCGACGAGGAAACCACGTTCGACGAGTGCGAACAGTGTGGCGGGCCGACGACCGGTGACCTGTGTCGGAAATGCGGGCTGCTCGAAGCACTGGAAGCGGCGTAGGGGCGGTCAGACACGGCCGACCTGGGGCCGCGTGCCACTCCAGGACGTGCTGCAAAAAAGTCCGATTTTCGGGTCGTGTCGTTCCGACACCTGGGGGGTCGACCGTCAAACTGCCACGAATCCGGACTTACTCGGTCCGGACGACGTCGAGGCCGTTCTGCTGTTCGAGTTCCTCGCGTCCGCCGTCGGTCTCGCCGAACCCTTCGTTGTTCTGGAAGTTCGTCGCGGCGTCGAACGACTTGTCGTCGACTCCCTGAATCGCCTGCCGGGATTTGTCGGCCTGTTTCTGGGTCGTCGGTCCCAGCACCTGGGCGCTCTGGACGCCGGTCATGATTGCCATCACGCGGACTTTGCCCTTGTATTCCTCCTGAATCCGGGCACCCCAGATGACGTTCGCGCTTGCGTCGAGGCGGTCGGTGATGTTCTGGGCGATGCCCTCGGCTTCCTGGAGGGTGAGGTCCGGGCCGCCGGTGATGTGGACGAGTCCGCCGCTGGCACCGCGGTAGTCGACGTCCAGCAGCGGATGGTTCATCGCGTCCTTGACGACCTCGTCGGTCTTGTTCTTGTCCTGGGTTTCGCCGACCAGCATGACGGCGACGCCGCCCTGGTTCATGATCGAGGTCATGTCGGCGTACGAGAACGCCTTGCCGATGGGCAGGTTCGGGACGTAATCGAGCAAGCGGTTGTTGTCCAGCACGATGATGGAGTCCGCCTCCTCGCGGAGCCGTTCGAGTCCCTCTTCTGCCTTCACGGTTCGGGCGCGCTCGACGTTGAACGGCGTCGACACCATGCCGACGACGATGGCACCCTGTTCTTTGGCGATCTTCGAGACGACCGGTGCCGCGCCGGTCCCGGTGCCACCGCCCATGCCGGCGGTGACGAAGACCAGGTCGGCGTCACCCAGGACCTCCTTGATCGTGCCCTGGGCCATCTCAGTCGCGCGCTCGCCCATGTTGGGGTCGCCGCCAGCACCCAGCCCGTTCGTCAGGGACTTGCCGACGAGGATCTTCGTGTCCGCCTCGATCATCTGCAGGTGCTGTTTGTCGGTGTTGATCGCGATGGTTTCGGCCCCGTCGACGCCGATGTTGTACAGCCGGTTGACGGTGTTGTTGCCAGCGCCGCCACAGCCGACGATGACGATGCGCGGGTCACCGAACCCGTCCGCATCGGCCATCTGTTTCTGTTCCTGCTCGTCGCGTTCGAGGGCCTCGTTGACTATGTCCTGCATTGTTACACCTTCGCCCACGAGCGGTCCTTGCGACGGCGCTTGCGCTTCTCCGACGGCCGTTCCTGTCCGGTATCGTGTTCGGCGAGCATCTCACGCACTGCCGACCGGATCGCCTCGCTCCGGTTCGGATACTCGCCGGTTTCGACCATTTGTTCGACCTCTTCTATCTGCTGTTTCGGAATCCGTAGTGTCACACGCTCCATGTTTTGATTCCCCTGTGGGTAAGACGGGGACGAGTTTGGCCCGCCCATTCGTCTTACACCGCCAAACCGCATTACAGGGCCAGGGTGTTTACCCCGACCCGGGCTGTGTAAGACTTCCGTCTTACGCACGAATTACATCAGCCTACGGGGTAATAAAAGTAACGGCTGGGTGTATGACAACAGTTCGTTTACAGAGGTAAACGGCTTGAAACGTTTGTTTTCGCCATTTTCGGGTCAGTCAAGAACGTCGGCTGCGGGGGTGCGACGGCCGCATCCGGGGCAGAATGCCCAGTCCGAGCGGATTTCGTCACCGCACTCGCAGAACACTCTGTGTGACGATTTCTCCCCGCAGTTCGGGCAGTAAACGTGGGACGGCGGTAGACTTTCGCCACACTGTGTACATGTTTTACGCTCGTCCGCGGACGCGTTTTCGTCTATTCCGCCGTTCGTCTTACTCGGTGTATTCGCGTGTGACGTCTCGTTTGACCTCCTGTGTGACGCGTCGGACTCGACGTTTACGCCGGTGTCGGTGTCGTCCGCTGTATCGGCAAGACCGCCATCAAGCGTGATGTTTACGTTGACGTCCTGGGGCTGTCGTGGCGTAAACGAGCCGTCGAGCCGGTCCGCAATCAGCTCGTCGACGCGTTCGGCGACGAGTTCGTCGAGGCTGTTATCGGAGTCCGTCTCGTCGGCGAACGACGACTGGGAGCCGTGACTGTCGAGGTACTCGCGGAGTGCCTCCCGCATTATCTCGCTTTTGGAGGCGTCGAACTCCTCGAGACGGTCGATGAGTTCGTCGTCCGCCCGAAACGTGATTTTACTCATTCCCGTCGTCATACCAATTGTCACCCATCCTATTTCAATCTTCGCTGGCTGTCAGACACGAGTCAGACATCCCCGCCGTCGCAATGCATAATGGTTAAGTCCGACAGCAGACCTACTGACGGTTGCCCGCCCTTAGCTCAGACTGGTAGAGCAGTCGACTGTAGATCGACTTGTCCCCCGTTCAAATCGGGGAGGGCGGACTTTTGCTGCGAACGACGTGAGCAGTCAAAAGTTCCACCGATCCGATTTGAGCTTGTGAGTCGCGCGCAGGACAACGAGCACGTCTCACGGCGTTCAAATCGGGGAGGGCGGACTGCGAGGTTCGACCGAAGGGAGAGCCTCGACACGAGCGACGAAGCCGCGAGTATGCTGCGAACGACGTGAGCAGTCAAAAGTCCCCTTCTGGTCGTGCCCGTCGGGGAGTTCCCCTGCGTCGGGGCTGATTTCGAGGGGAACCGAGGACTCGCGGAGGGCTCGTGGACGGGGAGACCACAAGTAATCGAACGCTTTACCGGTAACTATTCCTTGGGTCGCATATGGGCGAACACGGGAGGCAGCCACTCACTCGTCGCCAGTTGCTCGCAACGACAGGGATGGCTATCGTCGCCGGTTGTATTGACGACGAAGAAACCGCGCCCGTCTCTGACGACTACGACCATCCAGTGGCGGGTGCCGACCCGGACTGGGAACCCGCGTCCGGGTCCCCGCTAGCGGCCGACGTGCAGGCCGAGACGCTGGTCGAGAACCTCGAAATCCCCTGGGATATTGCCTTCACGCCGAACGGGAACCTCTTCCTGACCGAGCGGACGGGCACTGTCCTCCGGTTCGACTCCGGCGATCTCACGGAGATAACTCGACCAGCGGACGCCATCGACGCAGGCGCGGTCGAACCCGGGAACGACGACCGGCCGTGGTGGGTCGAAGGTGGTGAAGGTGGCACGCTCGGTATCGCGACTCATCCCGAGTTTCCCGACGAGCGCTACGTCTACGTCTACTACACTGCTGACGGTGACGACCCGCAAAACCGGGTCGTCAGGTACGACGTCGAGTCGTCCGAGCCAGGAACGACCGAGGAGGTAATCGTCGACGACATTCCTGCCAATCTCGATCCCGGGGTTCACAACGGCGGACGGATTGCATTCGGTCCTGACGACAACCTCTGGCTCTGTACGGGCGATGCCCACGAACCCGAGCGCGCACGCGACCTGGATTCGCTCGCAGGAAAAGTATTGCGCGTCGCACCCGACGGGCGACCGCTCGAGAGCAACCCCGACCTGGATGGCGACCCGCGGATTTTCACCTTCGGTCACCGGAATCCACAGGGTATCGGCTGGCTACCAGACGGTGTCCCTGTCGTCAGCGAACACGGACCGAATACCCGCGACGAACTCCAGGTCCTTCGCCCCGGGGAAGACTACGGCTGGGACGACGCCCGTGGCGGACCTGCTGACGAGGAGTGGGGCTCGTATACCGACCACCCCGAGGTCGTTCCCCCGGTCGTCAGCACCGAGATGACCTGGGCACCGACGGGATTGACGTTCTATACCGGCGATGGGGTTCCCGACTGGCACAACCGTTTCATCGTGGCCGGCCTCATCAGTCAGTCCCTGTTCGTCGTGACACTCGCTTCGCCGGGAGTCGAGCTACCGCCGACTGCTGCCAACGGAGCACAGCGCTACGATGCGGAGTGGTTAGACGACGCATACACCGCGACTGCACACCGAGTACTTCGCGACGAACTCGGGCGAGTTCGCTGTGTCACACAGGGGCCCGACGGTAGACTCTACGCCATCACCTCGAATCGGGACGGCCGTGCGTCCGACCCGTTCCCCCGCGAACGTGACGACGTTCTCGTCCGACTGACCGCGGAGCGTGACCAGTGACCGGCCGTTCGATCTGTGTACGCTCGTCCTCCCTTCTCCGCCGATACATAAAATTCCGGTCATGAAAACACAGACATATTATGTGTTATACTGGTCTTTTACTTTATATGATTGGTATTTGAGTGGTAGAACCTCGTAATAGACCGTCCCTGAAATCATAATAATCTGAATATTTTCGGCAGTCGCTCAGTTGAGCGAGGTTCATTTCGGTGGTTCCATTCGGGGTGCGGCCGGTCGGGCCGAGTATTCTGTCACTACCCAGTTACGTTCCGGAAACCAAGAGAAGGCAAAGGGAAAAAATGACGTAAACAATCATCTCCTTTTTTTACCCATCTGGTGTATTGGATAGCTGTGGTTGCGATGGGTGTGCTTGACAGGGCCAAGGAAGTGTCTGGTATCTCGGACTCCGAGGAGTCCCCCCTCCCGTACGTGTGTCTCGCCTGCGAAACCACGTTCGAGGTCCAGCATCACAGCTGCCCTGTCTGTGGAAGCTATGACCTCCGTTGCTCCCGGTGGGTCAAGCAGTAACACAGCACCCGGGCGCGCCACCGTACCCGCACGGGTCGGCCACAGTGGCGGGTACGCACCCGAACTGTCGTTTATAACAACACTCTGGCAAAAGTGTTAACCGGCAACGCGTCGATACCGAAGGCACACGATGGACCCAGACGCTGTCGACGAGCTCTGCTCGTCCAGCGGTTCGGTCGACAGTACACCGGAGAGCGGGGGGGAAAAACGCCATCGAACGTACCGGACAGCCGATGTCAGGCGTATCGGACACGGGGGGACAAACGATCCCCGAATCCTGGATTTCGGTACCACCGTCAACCCCCGAACACCGGCGGGTCTCGCCCAGGTATACGACTCTACGCTCGCGGCCGCTCAATCGTATCCGGCGGACGATTACTCCGCATTCCGGGCAGCTGCTGCCGAGTACGTGGGGTGTGAGGCGACGGAGGTGATCCCGACGGCCGGGAGTCTCGCGGCCATCCGGCTGGTCGTCGCGACGACGGTCGGGTCCGGCGATTCGGCGCTCGTTCCGTATCCCAGCTTCGACGAGTACGCCCGCGAGGTCCGCCTCCAGGGCGGTAACCCGACGTTCGTTCACCACGAGGAACTCCTCGACATCGACCCCGCGGAGTTCGCGCTCGTCGTCGTCTGTACGCCGAACAACCCGACAGGTACCGCCTATAGCCCCGAGGAACTCCGGGCGTACGCCGACCGGTGTCGGAACGTCGGGACACTGTTGCTCGTCGACGAGTCGTTCATCGGGTTTACCCACCTCGATTCGCTGGCCGGACACGAGGGCGTCGTCGTCGTTCGCTCGCTCTCGAAACTGTTCGGATTGCCGGGACTGCGGGCCGGTTTTGCGGTCGCAACCGGTCGATACCGGGACCGGTTCGATGCGACCAGAGTGACCTGGGGGCTCGGCACACCGGGCGCGACTGTCGGTCGCTACTGTCTGCAACAGGCCGGGTTCGTCACCGGGACGAAATCCCGCGTCTCTGCGGAACGTGCCCGCATGCGGCGGCGTCTCGACCGCCGATTCGACGTCTACGACTCCGACGCACCGTTCCTGTTGCTCGAACTCGGCCGTGGCGACTCGGTCGACGAACTGCTGTCGACGCTCCGCGAGCACGACATCACTGTTCGTGATGCCCGGTCGTTCCGTGGACTCGCCAACCACATCCGCGTGAACGTCCGTCTTCCCGAGGAGAACGATCAACTGCTCGACGCTCTCGATGTGTGAGCGGAACGTTCCTGTTCGTATCCGCCCCGGTTCACAACTGACGTAATCGATCAGCGACGTAGCCGTACACCAGCGCAGTGCCGAAGGCAGTCACGACTCCCGCGGGCGAAATTGTAGATTGGGTGATACGAGCGTTTATACCGGAGGGGGAAGCAAGCGGGTACATGGTCGAAGTCTTTGCGGTCGCCAGCGGCAAGGGTGGGACGGGAAAGACGACCAGTACGCTGGCACTGGGGATGGCTCTCGCCGCGGAGTACGACGTGACCGTCATCGACGCGGACACGGGGATGGCGAACATCCTGTTTCACGCCGGGCTGTCGGACGTCGAGACGACACTTCACGAGGTGCTGGCGGGGAACGCGCCGGTAGAAGAGGCAGTCTACCGGCGGTTCGGGATGGACGTCGTCCCGTGCGGGACGTCCCTGGGCGGCTTCCGGGAGGCAGAGCCCGGACGGCTCCGCGACGTCGTTGCGACGCTTGCCGAACGCACGGACGTCATCCTCCTCGATTCGCCGGCAACGCTCGGTAGCCGGAGTGCGGTCCTGCCGATTGTGCTCGCAGACCGCATCGTCGTCGTCCTGCAGCCGACGATTCCGTCCCTCTCCGACGGGTTGAAAGTCCAGGAGTACGCGACGACGTACGGAACGGACGTCGCAGGCATCCTGTTCAACCGCGTCACGGACGACGAGGCCATCGACCGGATCGCCACGAAAGCACAGCGGTACTTCGAGGGCGAGACGCTCGCGGTCGTGCCGGAGAGCGAGACTGTCCGGGCGGCACGCCGGGCGAGCGAACCACTGCTGGCACACGCGCCGGACTCGCCACCCGCCGAATCGTACTGGGAGGCAGCCAGCGCGCTGACAGTCCGACCGGGCGAATCGGCCGCGGTTGCCGACCGGTTCAGGAGCGCCGTCATCCCCGACGACTCATGAAACTTCCACCGGGACAGCTCCGCCGCCGTCGCGTCGTTACCGACCTCTCGACGCCGCTTGCCAACGCGCTGGAAGCCGAACTCACCGGCTACATGCGACTCGAATCACAGGACGCCCTGTTGCTCGACGGCGACGGCGTCGGCGTTCTCACCTTCGAGGACGGCATCCCGGTCCTCGCGTATCACACCGGGACTGACAACGGCGGCGCTGCGGCGCTCGCGGACATCGCAGTTGCCGGCCCCCACCGCATGGAACTGTACGAACTGGACCGGCACGTCCTCACCGAGGTCCACGAGGAAGCCGACCTCCGGGTTCCACCGGGGCTGCCAGCGGAACGGCTGGCCGGCAACTCACGCCTGGGCGAGCGGACTCGCGAGCGCGCACCGGGAGACCGCCGTCACGAACGGAGCGAGGGGGCGAACGAGCTGGATGCCGTCGAGGCGTTTCTCGACGACGAAGAGACTATCGAGACGCTCCGCGAGCGTGCAAGCGAGGAGGCAACACTGCGGGCCGACGAGTGGGGATTCGAAGTCGAGTAACGCCTGTTGCGTGAGGCGTCAGCGCGAACGTACAACGTGTCGGGAAAACGGCCCTCAGACGTGGACCGGAATCCACCAGACTCTGCTCCTGCCGCCGACTTTCTTGCTCGTGAGGTCGGTGTCCGCTTCGAGTTCGTGGAGCTTGTTCAGTGCCGTCCGCCGCGAGCACCCGAGTTCGTCGGCTATCTCGCTGGCCGTCAGCGGCTCCGCGTAGTCGTCGCGCGATTCGAATACCGCCGTTACCTCCTCCAGCGTGAACTCGGTGTCCCGTCCCTGTTCGCTCATACCCCACCTAACGCCTGGACGGCCCTTATTCTGTCCCACGTGTGCATCCGTTGCCGGTTCTCGGTCACCACGCAGTCGCCGACCTACTCGGCTCGCCGCTCTATGACGGTCGTCACTGTCGTTTCCGTCTCCGGCGTCGTTATCCGGATGTCGACTGCAACGCCGAGTACGTGTGTCCGGCCATTTCGGTCCTGCACGACGACGCCGTCGACGGCGTCACAGGCGTCGAACTGCCTGTTCGGGCCAGCCGGACAGTTGTCCGCTCCCCACCGGATCGCGTGGGTTCGGTTGTAGCTGACGTCGTAGGCATGACCGTCCTGGAGCCTGGCCACGTTGAGCGTCTCTATCGTCGCATTGAGACGCTCCCGTACCGTCGCTGCCCCGGTTGTTCGCTCGTCCCACCCGTACGCCGCCGGCACGTCGGTCGAGGCGTTGTGGACACTTCGGTTGAGCGTCGTTTCGATTCCGTGCGCCGGTTCGACGGTGCCGGCGGCGATGTCGTCGCTGTACCCGAGCTGGAGGTATGCGAACCCGAGCACCACGAGCGCGGCAGCGAGCGCGACCGCGGCCACGAGAACGAGTTGTCCGCGGTCGGTAGGCGATGACCGGTGTGTCCCGCAGGTCCCGTTCTCAGTCACGCGTACCACACCCGAAGTGTCACCTCACCGTTCGTGGTCAGAATGGTCGCCTCGCCGGTCGGCACGTCCGCTGGCAGGGGATGACCGACGGTCCCGTACTCCGTCTCGACGCGGAACATGAGGTTCGGCGGCAGGATGCGTTCGATGCGCCGTTCGAGTTCCCCGCGCTCCCGGGAGCGTCGCCGCGTCGCTCGCGTACACGTCGAGCTGTGCCTGTGCTCGTCTGTCGGTCCCGTCGGGGACGCCGAGCGCGAACGTGAACATGACTGTCGTGAGCAACAGAACGCCCAGCCCGGCCTCTATCACCGTAATCGACGTCTGCCCTCTCGACGCCGGCAGACCGGATTCATCCCTCGGCATCGACTGTCACCTGCAGGATGGCTTTCTCCGTCTCCGGCGGTTCGTACTCGATCCGGACGCTGTCCCCGTCGAGCACCCCCACTGCATCGAACGTCAGCTGTGTCGTCTCGTACGGCGAAACCCCGACCTCGAACGTGCCCGTCAACCCCGATTCGTTCCTGAGCAGCGTCCGGCCGTTTGCCACGACTCTCTCCACTGTCGTCCCCCGCGGCGGGGTTATCGTGAGCGTGACGTTCGACGTTCGTCGAGGAAGGACGACGCTTCGACTACTGTCGAAATCGGACCGGATCGTCTCCCGACTTCGACGCTCGACGAGAACGATGCGTTCGACCGTCGTCCCGACGGTAACGGTGCCGGTCGAGGCAGTCAGTTCGCCGTCGACCCGGACTTCTACTGCCGTGTCGGGCGGGACGTTGTATCGCTCCACCAGCGTCGTTTCGTTGAACGCCGCGACCGATTCGTTGTCGAGGACGTTGGCCCGCACGGTGAGGGGTGCATCCTTGCTGACGAGTCGCTCGGAGAGACTCATCGCCGTGTGCTCTTCCAGCGCGGGTCGCTCGGCCGACGTGAGCGCGCTGTCCGCGACGGCGACGCCCAGGACGACCGTCCCGGTCAGGAGGAGAAACGCGATGGCGAGTGCGGGGAGTTCCGTCTGCCCTCTCATCCGTTCTCTCCTATCGAGAGCGTCCGATTCCCGGCGGGACCGCTGACGGTGATCACCATCTCCGATCCGCTGTTGAAGGTCCCGTTCTCGACGGTCACACCTGGCGGGAGAAAGAGCCTCGTTTGCGCGTGGATTTCGTCGCTGGGATGGTCGAGTTCCAGCGTTCCGTTCGAGGCGACGAGCGTGTACTGGCTGTTCCGTATCGTCTCCGGAAGCGCGACAGTCGCCCGCGTTTCGACCCGTCCGTCGACCGTCGGCGGTGCACGCTCGATTTCGTCGGCCGCCGTTGCCACCCCCCGCTCGCTCAATTCGGCCCCCGCCCGGTTCTGGTAGTCGGGAACGACGCCGCCCAACAGGGCGGTCGTCATGCCGGCGACGTACAGCAGTGCCAGCCCGATGGCGAGCGTCTTGCTGACGACCGGACTCACGCCGCGCCGGTCGCGCCGGAGGCTAGCCATCTCTCACCTCCAGGTCCACGTCGTGGACGACCAGGTAGCCGACGCGTTCGCCCGGGAAGTGAACCACGACGCTGTCGTACTCGTCGCCAGGAAAGCTCCGTCGGGTCGTGGTCGCGTTCCTCTGCTCGAAGTACCGCTCGAACGGTCCCGGCGTTTCCGTCTCTATTGTGACTGCGTACGAGCCGTTTCCGAGTTTCGTTCTCGTGTGTGAAACGTCGGTCTGTAGCGTGGTCGTGACGCCGCCGCGCCCGCTGATCGAGACGTGCGATGCGTTCAGGACCGGCGCACCGACAACGAGGACCTCGTTCCGTTCGGAACTCGTTATCGGCGGNAGCCACGCGTGTCCTGCCCCGCCGCGGACGACGGCTCCCACCACGCCAGCGACCCGCACCTCGTCGCGTTCGAACACGAGCGCGCCGACATCGATTTCGTGAACGACGGTGCCGTTGTCGAGGACTCTGAGCGTCCGCTCGGCTGTCGAGAGTCGCCCCTCGGCGAACGTCACACGGTTGCTGTGGATGCCCGTTCGTTCGACGACCTGGAGTGTCTCGCTCATGTCCTCGGCCACGCGGGTGGCATCGGCCGTCGAAGTCTGGGAATCCATCACGGTGCCGACGCTCAGCGTAAGCGTTCCCAGCGCGAGGACGCCGAGACCGACGATGAGCGCGAATCCGACGACGTGGGACTGTGCCCGCATCAGACCACCCCCAGTCCGGTGAAGATGACGTACGTGAGCACGATGAGCAGGCCCGAGTGCAGGAGCGCTTCGTACTTGCCACGGCTCGCGACGCCGGCGAACCAGCCACAGGCGACGACGGTCGCCTGGGTCACGAGGTAGAACCGCTGGCGGTCACGCGACGGGTCGATTGCGTTCGGATCGAACGACATCTCGTTTGTCGATTCTGCGAGGCCCGACAGCTGGGAGAAGCCGTCGAGCACCGTCGCGTTGACCGCGACCACGATGCCGACGACGAGCAGCGCGGTCGTCCACCCGACCGCGGCGTACACCATCAGGCGCGACCTGAGTTCCTTTCGCTCGTGGTACAGCTTCCCGATTTCGGTCTCCAGCGTCTCGAAGACGTCCTCGGTGTTGCTCCCGGATTCGAGCGCGCCGACGACCAGTCCGACCGTCTGGGAGGCGAGCGGCGTGCCGACGCGGTCGACGAACCTGTCCAGCGCCACCGCGCGCACGTCGTCCGTCTCGTCGACGGCGGTCGTCAGGCTCAGGTTGAACGCGAGCGCCTCGACGTCGGGCTGGAGCGGCCCGAAATCGACCTCCTGGGAGACGCGCTGGACGGCGGCTGGAAACGGCTGTCCGAGGCTGACGTGTCCCGACACGGCGTGGACGAAATCCTGTATCTCCCTGTCTTTCGCGTCGTCGAGAGACGCCCGGCGGACGGCGACCAGACCCACGGGAATCCCGTAGGCGGCGTACCCGAGCAACACGACGTTCACCGGGGCGTATCCCAGCAGGAACAACCCGACAGTGACGACGAGCGCCGGCGGGAGAACGACGACGGCCGCACTCGCGGGGTTGATCGTCGCAGTCTTGAGCACGGCAAGCGCGCCGGACGGACGCTGATAGGTCGGGATCGCGTGGTCAGTCGGCCGAAGGCCGGTGACGATTACCGCCGCACTCCCACCGGTGACGAGCACGAACACGACGCTCGCGTAGATGAGCAGTTCGCGGCGTGTGAACGTCCCGAGCGGCGTGACGACGTCCTGGGAGAGTTCCGGGGAGAGGACGCTCGCGACAGTCAGGATGAGGACGGCGAGTGCCGGAAAGACGAGCAAGACCACGAACAGTTCGGCGATGAGTTCCATGTAGCCGGTGGCGCGCTGGTGGGCCCGTTCCTGCTGGTGTGCGAGGAGTCTGCCCTCCATCTCCAGGTACCCCTCCAGCGAGTCGCGGCTCTGTGCGGCGTGTTCGCGGAACTTCAGGAGAAACGGCGAGAGCAGGTCCCGGGAGGGTGTGTCCCGCGCGACCATGGACAGCCCCTCGTTCAGGCTTCCAGTGAGTGCCGCCTTGTTCAGCGCCGTCCGGAACGAGTCGGCTGTCGCGCCATAGGCGTCCTGGTCGGCGACACGCCGGAGCATCTCCCGCTGGTCGTTGCTTCCCGAGGCCAGCACCCGGAGGTACCGAACTGCCCCCGGAAGCGTCCGTTCGATCTCGCGGCACGCCGCCGGAGATAGCCCCGCCCGGCACGGAGTACCAGCCATCGGCTGCTCACGCCGGCCACGAGCGCGAGCAGTACGCCGACGTACGCCCGGGGGACCGACGGCAGTGTGGTGTGGTTGACGACCGGCAGCCCGTTTGCCAGAAACCCGAGGATACGCCCGGTAATACTGGACGGAAGGAACATGGTGAGACAGAGCATACTGATCGCCGCCACGAACGTGGTCAGCCAGGCGAGTCCGTAGACGCGGGCGATGTAGAGGTCGAAGCTCGTTTCCAGCCCCGCTGCCCGATACTGCTGTCGATCCTGTGTGTGACTGGTCCTGTCGGCGTGACGCGAGAACAGCGCGTACAACCCCCTGTCTATCGGCCCCAGACGGTCGGTCGCCTGCCCCGTTCCAGCCATCAGTCACCTCCGGTCCCGTCAGTCCCGTCCGACCCCTGTTCCGAGTCCCCGGACGGGTCGCTCGTCGCCTGCCGGTTGAGCCGTTCGACGGTCGCCGCTTCGTTCGTCTGAAGGTCCGCGAGCAAGTCGAACAGTTCCTCGAAGTCGTCGATGTCCTCTTTGACCATGTGGCGGACGTACCGGTGTTTACGCCTGTACTCGTCGTAGACGGTTTCCCGCGACCTGTCGGTGAGCGCGGCGATCCGGTCGAACGTCCCGACTTCTCGGCCCCCGTCCTCGTCGCTCGCGCCGGCGAACTCGAATCCGCCCCCTTCGGTCCGCCACAGGATTTCGTTCCAGTAGACGTCAGCCTCCTGCTTCCGGACGACGCCACAGCGGTCGTTGTCGAGTTCCTGGAACGACCCCTCGTCGAGGAGTTCCACGACGCTGCCGACGTAGCGTTCCCCGTCGACGCGGCGCGGGAACACGACGAGGTCGATCTCGCGGAGCAGGTACGGCGGCAGGCCCTGCTCGATAATCCGGTTGACGAGCGTCTCGATGTCACCCGCGTGTGTCGTGCCGATAAGCCCGTGACCGGTGTTGATCGACTCGGCGAACGTTTCGAAACTCTCCCCGGTGTTTATCTCGGCGATTACCTCTATGTCAGGGTTGAGATAGTTGCATTCGGTCATCAGGTCGGCCATCGTGACCTGCTTGTACTCGCTCTCGTGTTCCCGGGTGGTCAGCGAGACGCCGGTTTCGTGTGGGAGTCGCACCTCCCGCGAGCCCTCGTCGATGCTGATCGGCCTGTCTTCGAACGGGATAAAGGGCATGTGCGCGTTCATCAGCGTCGTCTTCCCGACCCCGGTCGGTCCCGAGAAGAGGACGATGCCGTGGTACTCGTAGTACAGCCACAGCAGTGCCACGAGTTCCGTCGGAATACTCCCGCTCCGGACCAGGTCGACGGGCGTCAGCACGTCCGGGGACTGCTTTCGGATAGAGAGGTGGGGACCGTCCTCGCTGATGGTCGGCAGTGCGACCGCACAGCGGATGGTCTCGTCGACGCCGGACGGGCTGAGGTTCACTTTCGCACTCGGCGTGCTCGCACTCAGCTCGGTGCCGTCGCTCGCTGCGAGTTGCGTGACGACGTTGATGAACGTCTGTTCGTTCTCGAACCGGAGGTTCGTCGGCACGCGCTTGGCCCCGGCGTTCCGGGGAATCACCTTGATGCGCTCGCCGATGCGATTGGCCTCGATGTCCTCCAGAGTCGGGTCGCGAATCGGGATGGTAAGCTGGCCGTACCCGACGTAATCGCGGAGCACGTAATACACCAGGTCCGAGAGCCTGTCGTCGTCGTACTTTCGCCCTACGGGCGGGACGACCAGGTCATACTCCGCCAGTGCCGTCCGGAGCCGGTACCGGAGCGCGTCGACCCAGGCTCTGGTGTTGCGCCGCTGGAGTCGCCGCGACAGCAACGTCTCGGCGCGGTCCTTGACGAACCCGGCTTTGTCATCGACGATGCCGTCCATCGTCGTCTCCCAGAGGCGCTCCTTGCACTCCTCGATGAGTTCCTCGTCGCCGGGGAGAAGGTCCGGTTCGCGGACCGCGTACTTGGTTTCGAACGGGTCCTTGCCCAGCAGATGCTCCCGGTACCGGACGACCGGGACCTCGAAGTCGTAGAACTCGACCGTGTACCGGGCCAGCCGTTCGCTGGCGAACCGCTCGATGAACTCGGGTTCGTCGGGAAGGGTCGTCGTCGCCGGCGCGTAGTCGTCGGTGTGGACGACGACCCCGGACTCGCTCGCGTCGGCGACCGCGATCCGCTCGTCGAGCGCGTACGGTGTGAGGTCGCCCAGACACGCCAGCGAGGCGAGCACGTGATACTCGACTCGCCGCCGAGCAGACGGCGTACAGTCGAGGAGCCCCTCGATCACCCGCTCGTGTTTGGGAGCGAACCCCTCGGCCATCACCTCGGCCGCACCTTCACGCGTCCGCGGGCGTTCGAGGTGTGCGTCCGCGAAGTGCGTCTCGACCCGGGCGAGCGCCCGCCCGTCGGCCCCCGTGAGCACCGGCTCGCGCACCTCGTAGCTGAACTCGCCCCCATGCCGGCTGATCGTCACCACGACTCCGGGATGGACTTCGTACTGTGTCTGTACGTCAGATGCGTACCACGCCTCCGGGTCATCCGGCGGTAACGGCGGTGGCACCATCTGTCCCCCCGCCACCTCCCCGGTCGGCGCGTCCGCGAGTTCGATCCTCGCGTCGGCCATGCTGGCCTCTGGTGACCCTTTCGCCCTTAAATGTTAACAATAAATCCGAAATGTTAATGTATTACAATCAACACCTCGCGGACCGCCTCGTAAGGGGGGGCTTTATTCCGGGAGAATGACACGCTCTCTGGATGACATCTAACGCCCAGCTTTCACCCGTATTTCTCTTTCGGCCCCGGAATGGGCGTTACGTTAATTGCATCTCGACCCGTAGTAGGTATCGAGCGAATGAGGCGCGATCACTTCACAGTCGCTGTTCGGAACGTGGACGCCGGGAGCGCCGGTGTACCCACGCTCGACATCGAATACGACGGCCAGGGGGGTGGAGACCTGTACACGGCCGACGAGATAGACGCCGCCTTCCGTCTCCAGGAACCACTCGATGCCGACGACACTACAGGGGTATTCAGCCTTACCCACCGCATTACAGGCGAGTATCTGCTGGAAGTAAACGTCGAGGCCGAGGCGGTCCTCGACCTGGTTCGGGGCGCACGCGACTCCGAGGAGGAGGAAGACGCCAGTTACCACGTCGGTATCGAGCGCGAGGCCGACGAGCCCATCAACTACGAGATGGACGCGTTGCTCGTCTACGACGACGGGAACCTCCTCCGACAGCGAAGCCTCATTCCGAGCGGCGTCGAACTGTGAACCCCGCCCGCGCCTCACGTCCCGTTTCGTGACGGAACCCGCCGCCCGGATTTTACCGTACTGCGTCCACGAGAGCCGACAGCAGGTCGGTCACGTCGGCGCGGAACTCGTAGTCGGCCTGCGAGGAGACGGCGGTCGATTCGAGGTTGACGATAGCCAGGGTCCCACCCGTGCGCGTCGCCGTCCGGGGGAGTGACGCCGCGGGCTGGACGGACAGCGAGGACCCCACCGCGAGGAACACGTCCGCCACCCGCGCGTGTTCGCGCGCACGGTGATGCTCCTTCCGGAAGTTGCTCGCCGAACAGGACCACGTCGGGCTTGAGGACGCCGCCACACTCACAGCGGGGCGGCAGTTCACCGTCCTCGACGGCGTCGTCGGTCATTGTCGACAGTCGGACGCGAGAGGCGAAAAACGTCCCGACCTGTGCCCCGTCGTAGAGTTCCGGGAGACGTTCGGACGAACCGCATCCGGTACACATAACTCCGCCCCGACGGAAGTACCGGCCGAGTACATTATGCGACTTCACGAGTACCAGGCAAAGCGAGTCTTCGCGAAGGCCGGCATTCCGACGCCAGCGGCCGAGCTGGCGCGGACCGTTGACGAGGCAGTCGCGGCGGCCGACGACATCGGCTACCCGGTCGCCATCAAGGCACAGGTCCACGTCGGTGGACGCGGGAAGGCCGGGGGTATCAAGCTGGTAGACAACGCCGAGGAGGCCCGGGAGGCCGCCGACGAAATCCTCGGCATGGACCTCAAGGGGTACCACGTCGACAAGGTACTCGTCGAGGAGGCCGTCGACTTCGCAAACGAGCTGTACGTCGGGGTCACGATGGACCGGGGCGTCGGCCGTCCGGTCGCGATGGTCTCGACGCGCGGCGGCGTCAACATCGAGGAGGTCGCCGAGGAGGACCCCGACGCCATCGCGCGCGAGCACGTCGATCCCGCGTTCGGGATGCACGACTTCCAGGCGCGCAAGGTCGTCTACGACGCGGGCATCAGGCGCGAGGTCGCGAGCGACGTCGCCTCCATCCTGACGACGCTGTACGACCTCTGGGAGGAACGCGACGGCAGCGACATCGAGATCAACCCGCTGATGGTCACCGAGGACGACGAGGTCATCGCGGCCGACGCCGTCTTCAACATCGACGGCGACGCGCTCTTTCGGCAGTCCGACCTCGCCGAGATGGAAGACGAGGCCGCCGAGGACGAACTCGAAGCCAAGGCCAACGACTACGGCTTCGATTACGTCCGACTCGACGGCAACGTCGGCATCATCGGCAACGGTGCCGGCCTCGTGATGACGACGCTCGACCTGGTCGACCACTACGGCGGGTCGCCCGCCAACTTCCTCGACGTCGGCGGCGGTGCCAAGGCCGACCGCATCTCGAACGCCCTGGATATGGTCTTCTCCGACGAGAACGTCGACGCCGTGGTGTTCAACATCTTCGGCGGCATCACCCGCGGCGACGAGGTCGCCACCGGCATCAACAGCGCACTCGAACAGTTCGACGAGATTCCCAAACCGGTCATCGTCCGACTCGCCGGCACCAAGGCCGAAGAAGGCATGGAGATTCTCAACACCGACCTCGTCCAGGTGGAAGGGACGCTCGAAGACGCCGTCCAGGCCGCCGTCGCGGCCGCCGAGGAGGTGCAAGCATGAGTGTCCTCGTCGACGAGGATACCCGCGTCGTCGTGCAGGGCATCACCGGCGGCGAAGGCAAGTTCCACACCGAACAGATGCTCGACTACGGGACGAACGTCGTCGCGGGCGCAGTCCCGGATCGCGGCGGCCAGGAGGTCGCTGGCGTTCCCGTCTACGACACCGTCTCGCGGGCCGTGCGCGAGGAGAACGCCGACGCGTCGGTCGTGTTCGTCCCGCCGGCGTTCGCCGCGGACGCGCTGTTCGAGGCGCTCGACGCCCCGCTCGACCTCGTGGTCGCCATCACCGAGGGCATTCCGACCCAGGACATGAGCCGCGTCTATCGCCGGCTCCAGGAGACTCACACCTACCTCGTCGGGCCCAACTGTCCGGGCGTCATCACCCCCGGCGAGGCGAAACTCGGTATCCTCCCCGGCAACATCTTCTCGTCCGGGTCGGTCGGACTCATCTCCCGCTCCGGGACGCTCACCTACCAGATCGTCGATAACCTCACCAAGCGCGACGTCGGCCAGTCGACGGCAATCGGTATCGGCGGCGACCCCATCATCGGGACCGACTTCATCGAGGCGCTCGAACTGTTCGAGGCCGACCCCGAGACCGAGGCCGTCGTGATGTGTGGCGAAATCGGCGGCGAGGACGAGGAGAACGCCGCCGAGTACATCGACGCGCACATGGACACGCCCGTCGTGGGTTTCATCGCCGGCCGCACCGCACCGCCGGGCAAGCGCATGGGCCACGCCGGCGCTATCGTCTCCGGGTCCGGCACCGGAACGGCGGAAAGCAAGATCAACGCCCTCGAAGGGGCCGGCGTCCCCGTCGGCGACACGCCCGAGGAAGTCGCGGACCGCGTCGCGGACCTGCTGTAATCGTTCAGGTCGGGCGTCCCACCTGCTTCCCGGTTCGTCTGTCTGCACTGGGACTTCGAGAGTGAGGCTGACGGCTGTACGGCCGCGTCACACCGCCAGCGCGACGTCGATGATCATCATGAGGACGAAGCCGCCGACGAACGTAAACGTCGCGCCGTCCTCGTGGCCGTGGCCGTGACTGGCCGGGATCATCTCGCGGAAGATGACCGCCATCATCGCGCCGGCGGCGAACCCGGCGGCGACCGGGAACAGGTCGGTGACCACGAGTACCAGCGCGAAGCCGAGCGCTGCTGCCACCGGTTCCGGAACCCCGCCCGACATGGTGGTATAGAGGACCGTCTTGCTCCTGGAGACACCCGCGTTGACGGCGGGGACGGCCATCGCGAACCCGTCGGGGACGTTCTGGACGGCGATGGCGAACGCGAGCGAGAGCGCGAGTGCCTCCTCGCCGCTGGCGAACGCGATGCCGACCGCAAGCCCCTCCGGGACGTTGTGGAGCGTGATTGCACCCCCCACCAGGAGCGCACGCCGCAGTCCATCGTCCTCGGCGACGGAGAACCCCTCCCGGTGTTCGCCCCTGAACCACATGTGGAGGTGGGGCAGGACGGCGTTCGCGGCGAGGAGGAACAGCCCGCCGACGACGATGCCGGTGGCGACTTCCGGGAGCGTTCCGAACTCCAGTCCCGGGAGGATCAACGCGAACACCGCCGCGCCGAACATGATGCCCGCGGCGAAGCCGATTGCTCCGTCGTAGACGCGGTGGCTGACGCGCTGGGTGAAAAACACCGGGAGTGCGCCGAGCCCGGTCGCACAGCCGGCGATTCCCGCGACGAGTACGACTTCGAACAGCGACGACATTGGACAGATGGGCATCTACCTAGCGTCGTCTAAAATCTTCTCACTCGGCTCCGTCAGGTTCCCGTTGAGAGGACTGTCACTACTATGAAAGGAATCACGACGGTCCGGCTGAATCGCCTATCTCGGCCTGCCGATCACGTCCTGTTGCCAACAGAATTTCCCACGTGTGTAGATATTAATTCCCACGTAGGATAAAGAATGAACGTATGAACCGGTTGCCGGTTGACCGTGGGTTAGCGACTTCATCACCTGCGCAGTTGAACCGTATGCTCCCAGGAGGGACGCCCGGCGGATTCCAGCGCGGCCGTTTCGAGGGATGTCCGGAAAGTTACCCTTCTGGGAAACAAATCTCGGCAAATTCGGTTGCGGAGAGCGCGAACTGTCCGTTCGGAACCGGAGGATGAGTGTATCAGATTTCACACATGAGCTGTCGCTGTCCCAAAACTGTTTCAGTCGTCGCTCGGATGTGGCGGTATGGATATTCCGGTGAACAGTGTCGAGATGGAAGAGATTGCGCCCGAGGAGGCATTCAGTATTCTGGGCAACGAGACGCGCATGGAGATACTGCGGGTGCTGTGGCAGGCGAAGGGGCCGTACTCGTTTAGCGAACTTCGCACCGAGGCCGCCCCGGACGACGAGGGAAACCTCAACTATCATCTCGGGAAACTCACTCCTCACTTCGTCAGGCGGACGGACGACGGCTACGTCCTGCGGTTCGCCGGCGAGCAGGTCGTCCGTGCTGTGCTCACGGGAACGATCACGTCCGACCCCACGATTCCACCGGAACCTACCGCCGAGGAGTGTCTCTACTGTGGGACGGCAGTCGAGATGACGTATCGCGAGGAGGTCATCTCGGTCCAGTGTCCGGAGTGTGACGGGGCCATCGGGGGAACGTACCCCGACGGGACCTGCATGCAGTACGAGTTCCCCCCGGCGGGACTCGCCAACCGCGAGCGCGAGGAGATCATCGACGCCGCCCACGTCCTGTACGACTCGAAAATCGCACCGATGATGAAAGGCGTCTGTCCCGAGTGTGCGGGACAGGTCAGCATCTCCCACGACGCCTGTTCAGACCACGAGAGCGACGACCGGGAGGTGTGTCCGTCCTGCGAGACCCGCTACGCGGTGTGGGCACAGTACCAGTGTGAGAACTGCCGGTACGCTCGACAGTTCCCGCCCTGGTACGTCGCGCTGAACCACCCGGCCGTCATTGCCTTTCTCTACCGACACGGACTGGCGGAACTGGTGCCCGTCCGGAAGATCACCGGCGACAACGCGAAGTTCATGCGACGTATCACCGAGACGGTCGTCGAGACCGACCCCTACCGGTTCGAGGTAACGGTGCCAGTCGAGGGCGAGACCCTGGTCGTCTCGCTGAACGACGACCACGACGTTCTGACTGCGACCGTGACCGACGACGACGGGGAGTAGTTATCGGGCAAAGCCCCGGATACTGGCATTGACAGCCACCCAGTGGGAGGTTCCAGAGGACGGGAATCCGACGGGAGAGACCGAGCGAAGACGGATGAAGCTCCATGTCGCTCACATCCGAGGGTGAACGACTGTCCGGGTGTCTGGACGACATCGAGCGCATCGTCCGGAACGACGACGGCTACACGGTGTACAGCCGGTCCTCGAACCCGTGACTGGGTGATTCGGACCGGCAGTGGTCGGCGTTCACGGACTCACGAGCCGAGTTCGTCAGCCACCGCTTCGGGATCGAACAGCGCCGGGTCGAGCACGAGGTCGGCCTGGCCGCGTGCGAAGTCCGGGAGCGAGCCGTCGGCGTAGACGACGACTTTCAGGTCCGGGTTGAGGTCCTTCGCGACAGAAATCGAGGTGGCCTGCTGGACTTCGGTGAGAACGTACGTCTCCGCGTCGATGACGTTCGCGTCCTCCAGCGCCGGTCGGTTGGCGATGTCGACGCGGGAAACGGTGAAGCCTGCGTTCTCGATGGCGTCTCCTATCTCGTAGTCGTCAGTTCCGGCGACGATGACGGTCATTGTCGGTCCAATGGACCGGTAGAATTTGTGTCTTGTCACCCGTGCCGACGACCACGTGCCCTCCTCGGGACCGTCGGCGCGAGCGTCACTCGTACTCGATGGTAGCGGGCGGTTTGTGGGTCACGTCGTACAGCACCCGTGCGACGGTTTCGTTCTCCCCGGTGATGCGCGACTGGATGCGCTGGAGGGTCTCCCAGTCGAGTTCCTGTGCCCGGGCGGTCATGCCATCGCGGGACTCGACCGAGCGGACGGCGACGACCCAGCCGTGGACGCGGTTGTCCCCCTTGACGCCGGTGGCCTTGCCGATGACTGCCGCGAGCGCCTGCCAGGGGTCGTGCTCGGCGAGTTCCTGCTCGACGACGTGGTTTGCCTCCCGCGCGACGTCGAGTTTCTCCTCGGTGACCTCGCCGATGATGCGAACGGCCAGCCCCGGCCCGGGGAACGGCATCCGCTCGGAGACGACCTCCTCCAGGTCGAGCGCGCGGGCGACCTCGCGGACCTCGTCCTTGTAGAGGTCGCGCATCGGTTCGACGATGCCCTCGAAATCGATGCGTTCGGGCAGGCCACCGACGTTGTGGTGGGACTTGATGGTCCCCTCGCTCTCGATGCGGTCGGGATAGATGGTCCCCTGGACGAGGTAGTCCGCGCCCGTCTCCCCGGCGACCGTCTCGAACTCGCGGATGAACTGCTCGCCGATGGCGTGGCGCTTCTCCTCGGGGTCGGTCACCCCCGAGAGCGCGTCGAGGAACCGTTCCTGTGCGTCGACGATGCGAAGCGAGTCCATATACGCAAACGTCTCCCGAATCCCCTCGGTCTCGCCTTTGCGCATCAGGCCGGTGTCGACGTACACGGGTGTGAGCTGATCGCCGACGGCCTCGTAGGCGAGCGCCGCCGCGGTCGAGGAGTCGACCCCGCCCGAGAGGGCGATGATCGCCTCGGCGTCGCCGATTGCCTCGGCGATCTCGTCGACCTTCTCCCCGATGAAGGCGTCGACGTCTACCACCCCCGGTCACCCCCGAAGGCCGAACGACAGCACGAGTGTTCTCGCATACTCGCTCTCCGGCTGGCGAGATGAAAACGGTTGTGGACGACCCGACTGCGCTCCCGCCGAACGCGGACGGGGGAATCAGGAGCCGAGTTCGCTGTCGGCGACCCGGCGTGCGTTCAGGATGGCGTCGAGAAAGCCCACGAACGGCGGGCTTGCGCGGGTCGGCCGCGACCGGAACTCGGGGTGGAACTGCGTGCCGAAAAAGAACGGGTGGTCGGGCAACTCGACGATCTCCATGCGCCGGCCGGACGTTCCGGAGAACACGAGGCCGGCCGCTGTGAGGTCGTCGATGTACTCGGGGTTGACCTCGTACCGGTGGCGGTGACGCTCCCGGCAGGAGAGTTCCCCGTAGAGTTCGTGTGCGAGCGTTCCCCGCTCGATTTCGGTCACGTGGGTGCCCAGCCGCATCGTCCCGCCCATGTCGTCGAGTCCCTCCTGTTCGGGGAGCAGGTCGATGACCGGATGGGGCGTCTCCTCGTCGAGTTCCGCCGAGTGTGCCCCCGCCAGGCCGAGGACGTTCCGCGCGTACTCGACGACCGCCATCTGGAATCCGAGACAGAGCCCCAGGAAGGGGACGCCGTTCTCGCGGGCGTACCTGATGGCTTCGATCTTGCCCTCCGTCCCCCGCGAGCCGAACCCGCCGGGGACGACGATGCCGTCCACCTCCGCGAGCTGGCCCTCGTGGCCGTCGGCCAGCGTCTCCGAGTGGATCCACCTGCGCTCGACCTCGACGTGTCGTTCCAGCCCCGCGTGTTTGAGCGCCTCGTGGATGGAGATGTAGGCGTCTTCGAGCCCGTACTTGCCGACGAGTGCGACCTGGACGGACTCGGTGGTGTCGCGGGTCACGCGGTTGCGCCACTCAGTGTCGCGCCTGCCTTCCGGCAGCGCCTCCCCGCCCAGTCCCAGAGAGTCCATCACGTGGTCGTCCAGCCCCTCGTCTTCAGCGGCCGACGACGATGTCGGGCTGGAGACCGATGCTGCGCAACTCCTTGACGCTGTGCTGGGTGGGCTTGGTTTTCTGTTCGCCGTTTTTCGAGTAGGGAACGAGCGTGACGTGGGCAAAGAGGATGTCCTCGTCGTCCTCCTCGTGGGCGAACTGGCGCAGCGCCTCCAGGTAGGGCATCCCCTCGATGTCACCCACCGTTCCCCCGACCTCGACGATACAGACGTCGCTGCCCGCCGCCGCCTCGCGGACGCGACGCTTGATGTCGTTGGTGACGTGGGGGATGATCTGGACGGTCTTGCCGAGGTAGTCGCCCGCCCGCTCCTTCTCGATGACGTGCCGGTAGACCTTCCCCGTGGTCACGTTGTGGTCGGAGGTCATGTCGATGTCGAGAAAGCGCTCGTAGTTGCCCAGGTCGAGGTCGACCTCGCCCCCGTCCTTGAGAACGTACACCTCGCCGTGCTGGAAGGGGTTCATCGTCCCCGCATCGACGTTGAGATACGGGTCGATCTTGACCGCAGTGACGTCGAATCCGGCGTTGGCCAGCAACCGGCCCGTACTGGCTGCCGTTATCCCCTTGCCGAGCCCGGACATTACGCCGCCCGTCACGAAAATGAACTTCCGCCCCAGACTCGGGTCGTAGCCTGTCTCGGATTCCGTTGGCATACTAACCGTCTGCCGGCAACCCCCAAAACCGTTTCGGACCCCTCGACAGTGGCCTGCCGACCGCGTCACCCGAGGTGGTCGGCGAGAAACGAGACGACCAGCGTCGCTGTCTTCGTCTGCTGGCCGACGAAGAAGTGGTCGGCCGGCAGTGATTCGACCAGCCAGCCTCGCTCGCGCGCACGCTCGACTGTCGGTTCCCAGTCGGCAGTGTCGTCCCGTTCGCCGTAGACGACCTGTGCCGGACACTCGACCGCATCGACGGCCGCGACGACGTCGTCCTCGTCGATCTGTGTTGCCGGTGCGAGCACCGACAGGGTGTCGGGCGTCGGTCCACCCTCGTCGGGGACCGACGCGAGCAACGCCATCGCGCCCCCGAAGCTGAATCCGAACAGGCCCACCTGCTCGTAGTGCTCGCGGCTCCAGGACACCGCGGTCCGGACGTCCGTTCGCTCGCCGCGACCCCCGTCCCAGGGGCCGTAATCGAAGCGCAGGCAGTCGATTCCGCGCTCGACCAGTCCGTCGCTGACGGCCGTCAGACGGCCGTCGTGTCTGTCGCCGCGCATCTGTGGGTGGGGCGGACACGCGACGACGACTGTCCCGCCGTCGCGGTCACCGTCGAGGGTCGCACGGACGTCGCGCGGACCCGGAAGGGAGAGACGACTGTTCATAGTGTATGTACCGATGTAAGAATTTTAAGTTTCGCCGGTTCGTGGTTCCGGGCATGGGCATCCTATCGCGCACCTCGTATGTCATCCGCTCGAAGATCAATGCCTTGCTCAACAGGGCGGAGGACCCGGGTCAGACGCTCGATTACTCGTACGAACAGCTCAGGGACGAACTCCAGAACGTCAAACAGGGGATAGCCGACCTTACGACGCAAAAAAAGCGCCTGGAAATCCAGAAGCGACGCCTCGAAGAGAACGTCGAGAAACACAACGAGCAGGCCAGGCAGGCCGTCGAGCAGGGCCGCGACGACCTCGCGCGCCGCGCGCTCGAGAAGAAAAAGCAGAAGATGACCCAGATCGAGAATCTGGAGACTCAGATCGCGGATCTGGAACGCAAACAGGACAACCTCATCGAGCAGAAAAACGAACTCCAGCGCCAGATAGAGGAGTTCCGGACCCGCAAGGAGACGATGAAAGCCCGCTACGAGGCGGCCGAGGCCAGCGCGCGGGTCAACGAGGCGATGACCGGCGCTGGCGAGGAGATGGAGGACATCGCACGGACAATCGAACGTGCCGAGGAGCGCACCGAGGAGATGGAGGCACGCGCCGCGGCGCTCGACGAACTCCGCGAGAGCGGCGCAATCGAAACCTCGCTCTCGGACCAGAGCCAACTCGACCGGGAACTCCAGGAACTCTCGACCGACAGCGCAGTCGACCACGAACTGGAGACGCTCAAATCCGAGATGGGGAAAGGCGAAACCGCCGAGGAAGGCCAGCAGGCAACCGAGGACGCCGAGAACGTCGAGGACGCCGAGAACGTCGAGAACGTCGAGGACGTCAACCTCGACGAACTCGAAGAGGAGGTCGACCAGTCCGAGGTCGACGCCGAACTCGAGGAACTGAAAGAAGAGGAGAACTGAGCGTCGTACCGCCACCGACGGGCAGGGTAACGGACGGTCAGCTACCGGTACGGCTCACAGAGCATCTCGACGCCGTCCTCGAAGGCGACCGCGGGTTCCCAGCCGGTCGCCTCGCGGAGTTTCGAGGGGTCGGCGCGTTGCTGGTGGTTGTAGTGTTTCAGCGGGATGGACTCGTAGACCGGGTCGATGTCCGTCCCCAGCGCGTCGTTGAGTAACTCGACGGTCTCGTTGAACGTGACGTTCCGACCGGTGCCGACGTTGTACACGCCCGAGAGCCGGTGGTCTGCGACGAGTTCGATGGCCCGGACCACGTCCCGGACGTGGGTGTAATCGCGGGTTTGCGAGCCGTCGTCCCACAGGACTGGCTGCTCGCCGTCGTCCATCTTGGCCGCCCACTGACTGACGGTGTTGGCGTACTCGCCCTTGTGGCCTTCGGCGCCGCCATAGCCCTGGTAGACCGAAAAAAAGCGCATCCCCGCTATCGAGACGTCCTCGTAGAACTGGTCGTAGTACTCGCCGTACCGCTCCCGGGAGAGCATCGCGGCCTCGTAGCCGGTGTCGGCCACCACCTGCTCGTCCTCCGAGGAGGGGAGGTCGTCGTCGTATATCGAGGAGGTCGAGGCGTAGACGAACGTGTCACAGCCGTCGTCCATCGCCTGCTCGACGACGTTGACGAATCCTTCGACGTTGACCCGGCAACCCTCGCGGGGGCTGTCCTCCAGCATGGATCGGGAAGACAGCGCCGCCAGGTGGACGACGACGTCGACGTCCGTCGGCAGGTCGTCGTCGAGGACGCTCGCGTCCACGAACTGCACGTCGTCGCTCAGGTTCTCGGGCGTCCCCAGATAGCAGTTGTCGAGGGCGATTACGTGGTTGTCCCCGGCCAGCCGGTTCGAGAGGTTCGAGCCGATGAACCCGGCACCACCGGTCACGAGAACGTGTTTGCCTTCCATATCCGACCTGTCGCCACTGCCGGGGAAATTAGTATCGGTCTTCGTCGATGAGGGTCCGCGGGACGCGCGCTACCGCCCCGATTCCGGGTGCTCGCCGCCGACCGCTTCCACGAGGTCGGGGGAGTCGTTGGATGGGTCGTTGACTGCCTGCGAGACGGGGTAGGCGCGCATCCCGTCGGCCGGATACGCCGCGAGCAGGTCACCGATCTCCTCGGCTGACTCCCGGAGCCACCGCCGTTCCTCCTCGGCCGGGAGGACGACCGCCATGCGGTCGTGCAGGTCGGCGACGAGGTCGTTGGGCTCGGTCGTGACGATGGCGAACGTCTCGACGACGGTCTCCCCGTCAGGGTCCCCGCTCCCTGCGAACGAATCGAGGCCGGTCTGCGTGGTCGGGGGTCGCCACTGCGTCCACAGCCCCGCCATGGCGAACGGCTCCTCGTCGGCGAGCGTCACCCGGTAGGGCTGTTTGTGGCCGTTCACCTCGACCCACTCGTAGAAGCCATCAGCGGGGACGAGACACCGACCGGCCGCGAGGTCGCCGTCCTCCTGACGGAAGGCGTCGCGGAAACTGGCCGTCTCCGACAGCGTCTCGGCGCGGGCGTTGATGTGTCCGCCCCGGTCGCGGCTGTCGGCCCACGACGGGACGAGACCCCACTCCACGTGTCGAACCGTCCCCGGCTTTGCGTCCGTGATGACCGGGAGCGACTGCCTCGGGGCGGCGTTGTATCGCGGCTCGTGGCCGGACACGTCGACGTCGAACCGGTCGGCGAGTTCCTCGGACGGCACGAACAGGCTGTATCGACCGCACATACCGCCACAACGGGCGGCAGATGGATAAACTCCCCCGCCAGCGCCGGGCGTTGCCCGTGACGCCACCCCGCGGTGGAGAGCCGGGTCGACAGAATGATGTCCCGCTCTCTCGAACGTGGTGACATGCCAGCACTGCTCGACTCGAAAGTCGAGGCGCGCCGTCTCGTCTTGCCTGCCGATTCGAACGCCATCGGGACGGCACACGGCAGTAACGTGCTCCAGTGGATGGAGCGGACGGGCACGATGAGCGCGATGCACTTTTGCCGGGGCGACGTGATCACCGCCGGGTTCGACCGCGGCCGATTTCACAACCGGGTCCCCGAGGGCGGTATCGCGCTCATCGACGCCTACGTCTACGAGGTCGGGACCAGTAGCATGACGACGCGCGTTCGCTGTTTCCACGAGAATCACGAGACAGGCGAGCGGACGCTCACCTCCGACGCCAAGATGGTCAGCGTCGCCGTCGACGACGACGGCGAGACGGTCGAGGTGCCCGACCTCACGATAGAGAGCGACGCGGGCCATCGCCTCCACGACGAGGCCCGGAACGCCGAAACATGACTCTCGACGTCGACACCCCCGACCCGCCGGAACTCTCGTCTGCGGTGGACGCCGACGAGTACGACGACGTCGACGTGCAGGGGCAAGACTACCGTCGCGAGGAACTCCAGGAATTCCTCCGGGATGGGGCCTGGGAAGAGGCGTTCTCCCGGTGGGCCACAGAAACCGACCTCGACGAGGAGGCGTTCGCCATCGTCCAGGACCTGGGGCTCGTCCAGGAGTTCGATTTCTTCTGGGACTCGTTTGCCGACAGGGTCGGCTACCACGGGCCCGGCCTGCCCGAGAACTGGCGGGAGCGCGAGATTCACCCTGACCTCGATTCGTGGGGCACCGTTTCGGGCATCAACGCCGGCCTGACCGAACTCGGCCAGCTCGTCTGCGAGGTGCTCAAAGACGAGTACATCGACTGGGAGGCCGACTACGAGGCCCCGGACGACCTCCCCGACTTCTGAGCGAGGCTCCGACCAGTCGAATTCTTCGGGGCGTTCCAGACCGGCGACGCCCCAGCGCGACCTTCTCCAGACGGTCGGAGTCACTCCTCGACGAGTCGTTCCACCCGGGAGAGCGAGTCGGCGTCGTCGGGGTCCTTGTCCTCGCGGACGTCCAGAAAGCGGGGAAACCGGAGTGCATACCCGGAGGAGTAGGTCGGTGACTCCTGGATTTCCTCGTAGCCCACCTCGAAGACGACGGCGGGTTCGATGTCGACGTCAGTGCCGTCCTCCGCGCGGACGTAGGGGTCGAGCAGGTCGGTGAGGGCTTCGAGTTGTTCGTCGGTGATACCCGTCGCCACCTTGCCGATGGTCTCGTAGCCGTCCGGTCCCCGGACCGAGAGTTCGAACGTTCCGAGCAGGTTCGCACGCCGGCCCTCGCCCCACTCCGCGCCGGTGACGACGCAGTCGAGCGTCTCGACGTCGGGTTTGCGCTTGCGCCAGTTCTGCCCGCGCTTGCCCGGCGTGTAGGGCGACTCGGGGTTCTTGAGCATGATGCCCTCGTGACCCGAATCGATGGCCCGGGCTTCGATGTCGGCTATCTCCTCGGGGTCGTCGGCGGTCCACAGTTCCGAGCGTTCGACGTTCGCGGCGGGGTCGAGTATCGACGCGAGTCGGTCGTGGCGCGCCACGAGCGGGTCGTCGAGGAGGTCGGTGCCGTCGGCGTGCAGGCAGTCGAACGCGTGGAACCGGATTTCGACCGCCTCGCGGGCCTTCGCCACGTCGTGTTTCCGCCGGAACCGCCGCAACACCGCCTGGAACGGCCGCGGCTGACCGTCCTCGTCGATTGCCACCACCTCACCGTCGAGGATGGCCGGAACCGACAGGCTGGCCGCGACGCCCGACGCGATCTCGGGTAGCGGGTCGGTCACGTTCTCCATGTTGCGCGAGTACAGCCGTGCGGTCTCGCCGTCGTAGTGGGCCTGGACGCGCGCCCCGTCGTACTTGATTTCGACGGCCGCCTCGCCCCAGTCCTCAAGCGCCCCGGTGACGGTGCCGGCCTGGGCGAGCATCGCCTGGACCGGCCGGCCGACTTCGAGCGCCATCCCGTCGAGTCCCGCGACGCCGTCCTCGCGTGCGGTCTCGGCCACCAGGCCGTAGTCGTTGGACACCTGCAGTGCGCGCTCGACGCTCCCGACCGGCACGTCGAACGCCTCGGCGATGGCGTCCCGGACCGTCCCCTCGCCGACGCCGATGCGCATCTCCGAGAGGACGAGTCGGGCGAGATACCGTGCCTCCGGGGGGTCGGCGCGGTTGAACAGGTCGAACAGGACGTCGAGTTTCGTGTCCTGGCTGCCGTCGCCCGACGCGCGTGCGAGTTCCGTCAACCGGTCGGCGACCTCCGCGACGGTCAACCCGTCGCGGCCACCGGCACCGAACGCGGCCAGCCCCCGCTGGCCGCCGAGGTCGTAGCTCGCCGCCACGTTGCCGACGTCGCCGTACTCGGCGAGGCGGTCCTCGACGTCGTCGGCGGTGACGTTCTGCCCGGCCGCACGTGCGATGGCCTCGTAACACAGCCGCGGCCCCACGTCGAGTTTCGTGGAGTCGTGGGCGGGGAACACCCGACCCAGCAGGAACCTGACGACGACCGGGAGTTGTTCGCCCGACTCCTCGAACAGGTCGACGACCGCATCCCGGATTTCGGTGTCCGCACTCGTCGCTTCGACCGCCGCGGCGTGCTCCGCGAACTCGGCGAACTCCATGCCGGAGGCTACGCGTGCAGTTTCAAAAAGACCCGGGACGTCTGTCCCCGACCGACGGAAACTGCCACTCTAATCCTGCCCGGCTTCCTCGATGCTCCCGGAGTCGGTCGGACCGAGCAGGGACGATGTAACCGAGGCGTTCACCCTGGCGAAGTTCCGGACGTTGAACGCGACGGTTGCGAGCACGACGACGTCCCCGATGGGGTAACTGACCCCCGCCCGTTGCGAGTCCGGCGGGTCCCGCGCCGGGGAATCACTCGCCGTCGTCGCTGTCCCCGATGTAGACCACGTCGACTTCGACGCCGGGCGTCCCGCGGTCGGAGAGACTCTCGTAGGGCGCGTCGACCTGGCTGTCGCCGGGGCGGTGTGGCGGGCGGAAGTCGAACGCCCCGTTGCCGTTGGTGTCCCTGTGGGCGACGATGCGTATCTGCCCGTCCTCGCGTATCTCCCCGTGTTGTAGGGGGACGAATATCTCGCTGTGTTTGCCGGGCGGGAGATACCTGGAGTTACCGAGTAGCTGTGATTCCTCGTCCGCGAGTTCGCCCTCGGTGTAGACGGCGACGAACCCGCCCTCCGACATCGACACCGATTCGACGAACACCGAGTTGCCGTCGCTGGTCGTCTCTAACGACGCGACCGATGCGACCGGTGACGTGAGCAGGATGACCGCGATGTAGGCGACCGTCAGCATGATGGCGGCGTGTTTGGCACCGTCCCGCAACGACCCCTCGCCGAGTTGCCCGCCGACGAAGCCGGCACAGACGGCCTGGACCAGAACCGCGTGAAAGAACACGAGCGTGTACGCGGCCTGGTCGACGTCGCCGAAGCGGCTGAACGCGTCCGGGCTGGCACCGAGCCGGTCGACCTGGTTGCTGTCGACAGCCGGCACCTGGTCGGGCAGGCTCGGGACGAGCACCTCGTTGACGGCCCCGATGATGACCAGAAACACCAGGAAAGAGACGTAGATGACGACGAGGTAGGTGAGCATCTGCTGTCGGCGCTGGCGTCTGAGGTTCACCTCCGCGCGCGCCTGTTCGGAGGCGATCCGCAGGACCGGCCCCATCTGTCCGCTCGCGCGCATCGCGTTCGTCAACAGCGTCACGATGCGCGTGATGGCCGTCGTCCGCACGCGCCGGCCAAACCGGATGAGCGCGTCGTCGATGTTCGCGCCGTATTCGAGGTCCCGCCAGATGCGTTCGACCTCGGGCGAGAGGACGCCCAGGTCGCCCTCGCGGACGCGGTCGAACCCCTCGACGACCGACATTCCCGCCTCGTTGAGGCTCGCGAGTCGTTCGAGCAGTTCGGGCGTCGCCGACTCGATCCGGTCGATGCGTCGCTTGTAGAGTTCCCGGACGATTGCGTAGGTTCCCAGCACGAACAGGACCGACTGGATGATGAAGTCGTCGAGTACGCGGATTGTGACCCCCTCGGCTTGGAGCGCGGCGGGGGCCCGGACGAGGACCGCCAGGATGGCAATCGGGACGGTCACCCAGAGTATCTTCGACGGGTTCCAGAGGAAGACCTGCAGCGGACTCCGGAGCGACCGCTTGAGACGGCTGAGTCTGTCGTACAGTTCGAGCGTGCGGCGGTTGTCCAGTTCGCGGTCGGCCGCGAGCCCGCCGTCGGGCTGGGGCGTCCGCCGCGCCGGGCGTGCGGGGACGGGCGTCGAGACTTCCATCCGTTCGAGCACGTCGCCGCCGCTCCGCTTTGCGATGCCGAGTTCGTCGAGTTTCTGCTGGAGGAACACGGCGAACCCGGCGTTGGCCAGTGGCATCATCAGGTAGATCATCAACTGGAGAATCCACAGCGTGTCCGTCGTCGTCAGCCCGAACACGAGCAGGATGGTGATGAGAAACAGGACGCCCGCGACGAGGACGGTCACGTACCCCTCGGCGATGGTCGCCAGCAGGTCGAGGACCTCGTTCTGTCTTTCCTCCTCCTTTTGCCGGAAGCGCTTGTACTGCTCGTTGAGAAATACCGGCAGATCACTGCCGCTTTGCAGGACGCTGGTCAGGTTCTCGGCGAACGTCTTGAAGTCCTCGCTGGGCGTCCGCCGGGACATCCGTCGCATCGCCGTGATGACGTCCCGGCCGAACAGGTCCATCTCGCGGACCGCGACGCTCAACTCGTTTGCCGTCTCGCCGTACACCTCGCGACAGTCAGTGAGCGTCCGGAGTATCTTGGGAAACTCCATGCCGCCCCGGGAGAGGGCGTACATGAACGCCGTCGTCCGGGCGAGCCCCTCGTCGATGCTCCGGCGGCGAACTTCGGCGTTGCTCCCGGGGAGTTGCCACCGCATCACGTACGACAGCAGGCTCGTGATGACGCCGATAGCGAGGCCGCCACCGAGGAGGATCAGCCACCGCGTCCGGGGCGCGAACTCGTGTTCCCACTCGGGATGAATGCCGAAGGGAGCGGTGATGGTCCGGGGCAGGCCCGCCAGCGCCTGCACGACGGTCTCGAGGACGGCGAGCACGCCGGCCAGCAGGTACGCACCCGCGATGGCCCCGGCGATCAGTCCCGCCACCGCGAACAGGTACGTCTTCGCGGCGTACGTGCGGTAGGTGGTATCGATGAACGCGGCCTCGATCCGTTCCTCGCGCCCCGCGTTCGAGGAGACAAAGCGGCCGAAGGCCATCCTGGCAATCCGGTTGACGACGGCTTCGACGTCCGGACTGAGTTTCCCGCCCAGCCACGCGCCGAGCGCGAGTACGACGAACACCGGGGGAATCAGCCAGGCGGGGTTCACTGGCCCGGCTCACCCCGGTTGCTGGCGGGTCGGCAGGGTCCTGGGTTTCGGGAGCGGCTCATCTTAGACCTCCCGTTCGACCCCCTCCCGTTCGATGCGCTCCATGACCTCGTCGGCGTCGGCGTAGTACTTGTTGACCATCGCAGTGAACCGGCGGTAGTCCGTCACGTCTTCCTGCTGGAGAAAGCGCAGGAACCGACGGCGGTTCCTGAGTTCGTCGAGCAGTTCCGACTGGCTCCAGCCCCGTTCCTCGCGTATCTCTTCGAGCAGCGCGGAGTTGTGTTCCTCGAAGGTATCCGTGTTCGAGTCCCACGAGTAGGTGTTCGAGTAGTCGAGTTCGCCGGTCCGCTGGTCGATGCCCTCGATTTCGGCGAGGGTCTTGGCTCGCCGGACGCGCTCCTCGCCCGAGCGCGTGAGCACCTGCACCCACAGCAGGTCCAGCGACGTGACCATCGGGCGGGGCACGTTG
>PXQO01000082.1:0-10085 GCA_003021285.1 Halobacteriales archaeon QH_2_65_14
TCGTCGGCTTCGTCCCCCGCCTGTTCGTGCCTCGGTTCCGACAGGCGTCGGAACACTCGTCGCTCACGGGAAGGCGGGGGTATTCGCCTTGACTCTCTAGAACCCGTCCCAAGAGGCCGCCGGCGACATCGACTGCATCGAGACACCCCAGCGGCTCAACGCTTAGGTGACTCCATCGGCTAGCGTGCGTATGGAACCACACGTCGCGGTCCTGGTGGGATTCCCGATTCTCGGGCTCCTGGGGATGGCCGCCTACGCCTACCACGACGCGCCGAAGTACAGCATGAATCCGACGAAGTGGGCCATCGTCTCGTTTGTCGTCCCGTTTTTCGGGTTTTTCGCGTACCTCTTCGAACGCGACGAGCGCAGACCGGACACCGGACGGCGCGACGAGATGTTCGACGACGGCCCGTTCGAGATTCACAAATCGCGCGCCGAGGATGCGCCTCTCACGTCCGCCCCTGACGAGAAACAGCACGAGGAGACAGCCGACGAGGGGGACGAATGGCCAGGCAAGCCGTGAGCGGAAACCATGGCCGGAAAACGGGGAGTTGCTCGCGAGCGCTCGGTGCGCGCGAGTCGGTGGAGTTTAACCGACAGCTACAGTCTCCTCACACATGATCGTCGAACTCATCGACGAGTCGGGAGGAACCATCGGCAAGTTCCAGTCCGCCGGTGCGCCTCGTGTCGACGAGACCATCTCCTACGATTCGAGGCAGTACGTGGTCCGGGACGTCCACTGGGTGGTCGAGACCAACAACAACCAGAACATCGAACGCATCGAACTGGTGGTGAGCGAGGTCGACGAACCCCGATAGTGGGCACGGGGTGCCGCGAGAGACGGAGATAGCCACCAGTCTCCCGGGGTCGGGAGCCGGAAATCGGTCCTGTATCGGAGTCGTTTAGGGGAGCGGGTCCGACGGTCCGGCAATGAGCGTTCGAGACGAGTTCGACCAGTGGGCCCGGACCGGCAAGGACAGGGGAATGGAGGAACGACATTGGCACACGGCCAAACACGCCCTGGCACGCATGCCAGTCGAGGCGGGCGAGGCTGTCCTCGACCTCGGGACCGGGTCGGGGTACGCCCTCCGTGCACTCCGGGAAACGCGGAACGCCGGCCGATGCGTCGGCCTGGACGGCTCACCCGAGATGGTGCAAAACGCCCGCGAGGACACCGATGACGACCTGATATCGTACGTCTGTGGCGACTTCCACGACCTCCCGTTTGCCGACGACAGTATCGACCACTGCTGGTCGATGGAGGCGTTCTACTACGCACAGGAACCCCTGAAGACGCTGCGGGAACTGCGCCGCGTCCTGCGACCTGGCGGAACCTTCTTCTGTGCCGTGAACTTCTTCGAGGAGTCGAAACACACCCACGAGTGGCAAGACCGGATCAGCATCGACATGCAACTGTGGAACAGGGCGCAGTACCGCGAGGCCTTCCGGGAAGCCGGCTTCCACGTGGCCGAACAGGACACCATCCCCGACCGCGAAATCGAGATTCCTCCTGCCGAGGAGTTCCCGACCGACGAGTGGGAGACCCGGGAGGCGATGGTCGACCGCTATCGAACGTACGGGACGTTGCTGACTGTGGGTGTGGTACCGTAAATCGAATCGGTGCAGTTACGCTTCGGAGCCGTACCGTTCGAGGAACGCGAACCGTTCGTAGCCGACGAGCAGGGCCAGCGAGAGGAGACCGGCAACGATGGCGAACAGTGCGAGCACGACGAAAAACAGACCGAGCGTGAACTCCCCGAGGACGAACCCGCCGATGGCGATGCTCGCCGCGCCGAACCCGAACTCGCCGAGATAGGTGAACCCGTAGGAGAGCCCGCGGGTGTCGGCCGGCGTGTACTGGGCGACGGCGACCTGGTAGAACGGCTGGATGGCGAACAGGAAAAAGCCGAGCAGTGCACACAGACCGAGAAGCGCCACGAGTCCCAGTTCGGAAGCCGGGACGAACGCGAGTGCGAGCAGGGCGAGCAGTCCGAAGATGGTCACGAGGCCCCGCTCGACGGAGACGCGTTCGGTGAGTTTGCCGCCGACGTACTGGCCGGCCATCCCGACGACGAGCAGGCCGACGAACACGTAGTCGGAGGGCTCGAACCCTTCCAGACCCGCCTGAAGTTCGACGTCGGCCATCGCCGGCAGGTCGTGGAGAATGTCGGGCAGGAACGTCAGTACGCCGCGGTAAAACAGCCCCTCGAACATGACGACGACGAACACCAGGAGGAAGCCGCCAGCAAAGAGGCGTTTGCTGTTCGAGACGAGCGTCGGGAGTGAGATTTCCGTCCCAGCGCCGGCGTTCTCGTCGTCGACGGCAGTCGTCGGGTCGAACTCGGCACGCAGGCCGTAGGCGAGCGCGAGCAGTCCCGGGATGGCGAGCAGTGCGGCGACGACGTGCCAGTCCAAGAAGACGAGTCCCGTCGCGGACGCGAACGGCCCGAGCGTGATGCCGACGTTGCCGGCGATGCCGTGGTAGGCGAAGACGGTTCCCTGTCGCTCTGCGCCCGTGCTGATGAGCGCCATCCCCGCCGGATGGTAGACGCTCGCCGCGATTCCCCAGAGAACGAGTGCGCCACCGACCGCGTAGATGGAGGGGGCGAGCGCCAGGACGAGAAAGGACAGCGTCATGCCGGCGTAGCAGGCGAGGATGATGCGCTTCGCGCCGAACCGGTCGGCGAGCACCCCGCCGGGAAGGGCACCGAGGCCGAAGGGTGCGTACCCGAGCGCGACAATGAGGCCGACAAGCGCGATGGAGACGGGGAACTCGTCGGTCCAGACCACGAGAAAGATGGGGACCGACATCTCGAACCAGTGGACCAGCCCGTGGCCCAGCATAGTGAAACTCGCTATCGAGCGGTCGTTTGCTGGAAGTGCCATGTAGATGTCGGGAACTCCGTTGTCGCGCGTACTTATCGGTACGGAACTCGGTCGCCGTGCTCGACGCCGGGTCTAGGCGTCCTCGACGGCGGTTGCGACGTACTCCACGACGCCGGCGATCAGTTCGTCGACGTCCTCGCTCTCGGCGTAGACGCGAATGTAGGGTTCGGTCCCGCTCGGTCTGACGAGCGTCCACGCGCCGCCCGACAGTTCCAGCCGGAGGCCGTACTCGGTCTCGATGTCGGCCCCGGGGAATCCCTCGGGAAGCGTCGTTTCGAGTCGGGCCATCGCGTCCATCTTTCGCTTGTCGGGACAGGGAACGCTCTCCTTGCGATAGGGCCGCTCCGCGACCGGGGCCCGGAGAGCGTCGAGACCGGACTCGGCGACCAGGCGCGTGAAAACCGCAGCCGAGACGACACCGTCGATCCACCCGCCGAAGCCGGTGTGGATGTGCTTCCAAGGCTCGGCGGCGAACACGACCCGCGTGTCGTCGGTGCCGTCCGCACGCGCCGTGGCGATACCTTCGTGAAGCGCCCCGAGGCGGACGCGCTCGACGCGCCCGCCCGCCCCGGTGACGCGCTCGTCGATGCGGCGGGAGGCGTTGGGCGTCGTCACGACCACCGGGTCCCCGGCGTCGCTGACGCGGGTGTAGTGCTCGGCGATGATGGCGACCACCGTGTCCTCGTGAACGACCTCGCCGTCGCCGTCGACGATGACGATGCGGTCGGCGTCGCCGTCGTGACCGATGCCCACGGTCGCCGGGCCGTCGGCGACGAACGCCCGGAGGTCGGTCAGGCTCTCGGGCGTCGGTTTGCTCTCGCGGCCGGGGAAGTGTCCGTCGACGTTGTCGTTCAGCGCGACGACGTCCGCGCCCAGCACGTCGAGAACCCGGGGCGTCGCGATGCTCGCCATCCCGTTGCCACAGTCGACCGCGACCGTCGTGTCCGGCTGGCTGCCGTGACTCAGCGCGTAGTCGACAACCCCATCGAGATACTCCTCCAGGGGGTCGATACGCTCGGGCGCTCCCCACTCGTCCCAGCCGGCTGCGCCTGTCTCGGCTTCGACGCGGGTCTCGATACGACGTTCGGCAGCGCGGTCGTACTCGGTGCCGTCGACGAACAGTTTGATGCCGTTGTCCGCCGGCGGGTTGTGGCTCGCCGTGAGCATCACGCCGTGGCGGCCGCGGGAGGCGAACGCGAGCGCCGGTGTCGGGAGCCGACCCGCACGCAGGACGTCCGCGCCGGCGCTCGTCGCTCCCGCCTCGACCGCAGCAGCGAGCGCCGTTCCCGTCTCGCGACCGTCGCGTGCGACGACGAGGTCGCCGCTTCCCTCGGCGGCATCCTCGCCCACTGCCCGCCCGACTGCGAGCGCGAGGCCGGGTGTGATTTCGGTGACTGGACCGCGAATCCCTGCCGTCCCGAACAGTTCCATACCTGTGGTTCAGGGCGGGGCACTATCATCCTGGCGGACTCATAGTGGTTGTTGTGATTAGTTACTGCCGTGGAGTCACAACAACCACTATCAGTCCTCGTCATTTGAGAGCTGTCGGGGGAAGACCTGCCCCCAGACGTGTTTATCGAGGAGTCCGACAGTGAGCGGCCGGTCGACCTCGATACAGCAGGACAGCCGTGGATAGCCGAACCTGACCGCCGCCCTGTCGTGCCAGTGGGTCGGGTCAGGGGCCGGCTCCACCTCGACGGTACAGGTCGAACACAACCCCCGCCCGCCGCAGTTCGCGTGTTTCGAGACAGTCCCGTACACCGGCAGATCGTGTTCCAACAGCACCTCGCGGAGGTTCCGGCCTCGTTCGACCTCGATGGTGGTTTCGGAGTCCCCATCGATAACCGTCACGGGAACCGTTCCATCCATACCGGGAGCTACGACCCGGGACCGTATCATAGTGGTTGTTGTGATTATGTACCGCCGTGGAGTCACTCCTCGCCCGTTTCAGCCGCCGAAACAGGATACTTTCGCACCGGGCCGAAACGAGTCACAACAACCACTATGAGTCATGGTATCTCCAACGACGGTTGCAGTAATAAAACCGAACAGTTCCCGCACGTCATCGATAGCTGACTCATCAGGCTGGGTCTGACCATCCACAACCAGTTCCGAGCACATCCTTGTGCCTGATTTTCGGATTCGAATCTCTACTACCAGTCTGGAGTACGGCAGCGTCAAAGGGTGACCGGCCGGACCGAACCGTCCTGTTCAAGTACGTATCGGTCATCAGTGCTGGTGATGCGTGTCAGCCACTATTTCGAATGGGAGTCCTACATCACGGGTGGCCACGCCCAATCGGTCAAAAACCAGCGGACGGTGCTCGAAGACGAGGGCATCGAGTACACGACACGGCCGTCGCTCGACGTGGACCTGCTGCATCTCAACAACATGGGACCACGTTCGCTGTACTACGCCAAGCGCGCCCAGCGTGCCGGGGTTCCAGTCCTCGCCCACGGCCACCAGACGGCCGAAGACCTCCGGGAGAGTTTTCGGTTCTTTACCGCGCTCTCGAAGCCTGCACGGCCGTACCTCTCCTATGCGTACTCGCTGGCTGACCACATCGTCTGTCCGACAGAGCACAACAGGACGGTCCTCGAATCGTACACGGACGTACCAAAGACCGTCATCAGCAACGGGTTCGACCCCGAGAAGGTGGCAGATCACGACGACGACGGGTTGCGAGAGACGTATTTGAACCGGTACGACCTCGACCCGCCCGTAGTGTTCATGGTGGGACACGTCATCGAACGCAAGGGACTGGGGTCGTTCGTCGAGACGGCCCGCGCCATGCCGGACGTGGACTTTGCGTGGTTCGGGTATCTCAATCCCGGCGGCGGGACGGTCGACCGCATCCTCCGGAGCCGCGAGACGACGAAACTCGTCGAGAGCGCGCCCGAGAACTGTACGTTTACGGGGTACGTCGAGAACATCTGTGGTGCGTTCGCCGCCGGGGACGTGTTCTTCTGGCCCTCGAAAAACGAAAACGAGGGGATGGCGCTGCTGGAGGCGATGGCCTGTGGCAAGCCGCCGGTCATCCGTGATATCCCGACCTACGAGTGGCTTGACGACGGAACACACTGCCTCAAAGCTGACGAGAACTTCGTCGAACCGCTTGAACGGCTGCTCGAAGACCCACAGGAACGCGCTCGGCTCGGCTCGAACGCTGCCGAGAAGAGCCGCGAGTTCACTATCGACACAATCGCCGACGACCTCGTTGAACTGTACGAGGAGCTTGTCTCAGCGCAGGGGTGATGTCCCCGGGTCCCAGCAGACGTTCCGCCGATGTACGCATTCCTTAATTTTATACCTGATTCCCGTATTGTCGCTTGTATGAGCCAACAATCGACGGCACCGAATCCGCTGGTCCGGGAGGTGTACGAGGAACTCGGTGCGCTCCTCGAGCGTGGTGACGACACGTTCGTCGAGGAAGGGCCCGCCGTTCTCGCAGACGCTAGCGAGCAGGACGGGTTTTTCGACGGGGTGAACACCGAACACGCACCGGAGGGAGAGTACACGCGTGCGAAGGTGATGGGGAAACCGGGGGAACACGTCATCAGATTCATGGAGTGGCCCCCGGGGTACGTGCTGTGTCCACACGAACACCACGGCCGCCCCTGCTTCGAGGTGCTCGTGGACGGACTGCTCTCGGTCATCGACATGGAACCACAGCCGATTGGCGAGGACCGGTACAGGATGGAGGTCGTCGGAACCGAGATTACGGAACCGGGCGACTCGGCCGTCGTCGACCCGCGGAAAAACGAGGTCCACGCAGTCTACAGCCCCGTCCGGAGCCGCTCGCTGCACGTGTATCCCGAGGACAATTACCACGCCTACGGCTACGTGCTCGACGAGACCAGCCAACAACACGGAGACGTGTACCGACGCGAGCGGTTCGAACTCCGTGAACGGTAGCCAAAGACCGATTCAGCCTCCCAACACCCGTAGCGAGCACAACAGTAAACTCGCTCGACCCCGATGCTTGGCTGTGGAACTCGAATGCGTGTTTTTCGGACCGTTGCGCGATGTAGTCGGCCAGAAGACGGTACGGTACGAAACTGACGCAGAGACGGCCGGTGAGTTGCTCGGGGACCTGCAGGAGTCGTATCCGGAACTCGGAACGCTCGTCGAGGACGGCGAACTCGCCGGGGGAATCGTGGTAACACACAACCACAAGCACTTGCGCCACCGCAACGGCCTCGAAACCCCGCTGAACGATGGCGACACCGTGCGCCTGACGCCCACGATAAAGGGCGGATAGCCTCGCCGAACTCGAACCGCAGTCAGTCCGCGTCCACTCGACCGGCTTCGACGGCATCATCAGGGACAGTGCCGTCATCGTTCCATCCACGGAGTTGATAGTAGGAATCAAGTGCCGACTCGAACCCCGGAAGGTCGTCGGCGTACGGGACGACATCGTCGGACCTGTCCAAGCCACGTTTGTTGTTGAAGTGGCGTTCGCGCTCGACTGTCCGTGCCCCCGCGGCCAGTAGCTCCTCGTAGTCGGCGTCGAACAGCGCTTCGTATCGTTCCTCGTCGATGTTATCGGACGCGAACGCACAGACGATGCCGGAATCGCGGAACGCGGCGAAGTTCTCGTTTTCGACGACGTGTTCGGCCTTGCCGTCCAGCCCCTCCGGGTTTAGCTCGCCGGAGTATTCGAGCGACATGACGCTGGCGTACATGTGGTCGGCACCCCGGTTTGCGACGGCGTAGGAGAGCCCCTGGCCGTGACAGACACGGCCGTCGTGGGCAGCAAACTCCAGCCCCTTCACCGTCCAGTTTTCGACGCCGAGTTCGTCGTGACATCGGGCAACCCCCTCCGCGAGGAGGTCACCGACGCCCTCCCTGTGAGCGATCTTTCGCGTGACCTCCCGGGCCAGTTTGGCATTGCCGAACTCGTCTTCGCTCGCGAGATACGCGGCGACGGTCACACCCGCCGAGATGGTGTCCATCCCGAGTTCGTCACAGAGTTCGTTCGCTTTCATCACGTCGACGACGTCACCGACCCCCTGGTTCGAGCCGAACGAAAACACGGTCTCGAACTCCGGCCCTTCGGTCTCGATGCCTTCGTCCTCGTCGCGCGTGGGAAGCTTGCACCCGAACGCGCACATCGAGCACGATTCTTTCTTGTACTTTTTTTCCTCGACAGCGTTGCCGCCGATCTCCGCCGCACGTTCGAAGGTGAAGTCGCTGAAATACCGGGTCGGGAGCGAGAAGTTGTCGTTGATGAACTCCGTTCCGCTCGTGGTCCCCTGCCGGCGCATCATGCTGTCGCTGGTGGCAGCATCGCGGTGAATCTCACTTTCGGGCGGGTCGGGAATCTCGACTGCTGGCTCGTAGCTGCCGTCGAACGTGACGCACTTGAGGTTTTTCGCACCGAAGGCTGCACCGAGTCCACCGCGGCCGAACGCCCGGGAGTCGAACGTCATCACGGACGCGAACCGGACGCGGTTCTCACCTGCCGGGCCGATTGCGATGCAGTTGTCGGGGCCGAGTCCGTGTTCCTCGGCCATGTACTCGGAGACCTCCGAAACCCGTGCCCCTTCGAGTTCCCCAACGGGTTCGACGGATACCCCGTCGTCGCGGACGTGGATGGCGACCAGTTCGTCGCTCTTGCCGACGAACTCGACGACCGAATGACCGGTTGGCGTGAAATTTCTGGAGAGATAGCCGCCAGCGTTCGTCGAGAGCAATCCGTTCGTCAGCGGCGAGAGTCCCGTCAGGTTCATCCGACCGGTAAACGACATCATCGACGCCTGGAGTGGACCAGTCGAGAGATACAGGCGGTTCTCCGGACCGAGCGGGTCCGCATCGAAGGGGATTCGTTCGTGAGCGAGCGCAGTCGCAAGCGCCCGCCCCCCGATCTCGTCTTCCAGTAACGAGTCGATATTCGACTCACTCGTCTCGCCTGTCCCGACATCAATCGTCAGATGAGTGCCGTCGGCGTGGAGCATATCCCCCATGTTGGACTGGGATAGTATCATTGTTTGGCCCGCCGCTGAAGGCGGCAAAGATTCCGTACTCTTCGTGAATTACGTCAGCAGAGGGTGTCATAGAACTCTTGTCACACCCATCTTGCTATCAGCCGAACAACGGTAACTACAGAAGATGGGCCTATCGTAGTGTGGTTTTCATTCACCCACCTATCCGTCGAGTAATCGAGTTGTAGAGGGAAGCAATCGTTCGGCAGATGGGGGCGTAGCAAACCAAGCCGCCCCATTGAGTTCTCCAGGCTGAATCGTAATCGAGCCGTCTTGGTAGTCGGCATGAAAGAACACTCGAAGTACGTGGAGCCGTTCGTCGTAGCCCTCACAGGTGGCGATTTCATGGCGTATGTGATTGATATCCGTCACGGAGATTGAAATCCCGACCTCCTCAGTCACCTCTCGCTGGACAGTTGCCTCCATTGTCTCGTCTGCTTCCTGTCCGCCGCCGGGGACGCCCCATTGCGACCCACCACGACCGAGAATTAGCAACACGCGCTCCTGTTCCTCGCCATCTACAGCCATCGATTCCGTGAGTGGAGGCAGATTCTGTGGCGACCGCCTGACGAGGGCGTATGCGCTACCGATGTAGCCGTCTTTGGACATGCTAATCCATTCATCGAAGCGGTCAGAGTCCGGAGTGTCATGTCGCTCTTGGACAGGAGCCTCACCAAAGCGGTTAAACAGGCGGTCACATCGACGTTCAACCGCCTCACGGTTGATATCCTGCCAGTCCATAAGCACCTATTCTCCTCTTTGACACGAAAACACTTCCGAAAACAGATACAGGGTGCATCAGGTGGTGAATATGCATACTCAGCTGTTGAGTAGTACACCCGGTGTCAGTATGAAACAAACACCTTGTGAATCGTTCTATGACACCCTATCAGCAAGCAGTCCCGGACAGACGACAGCGAGCCGCAAGTTCGTCAGGCCGAGTGGCCCTGTGACTGCTTTGGGAGTTTCGGTATGAGCCAGGACAGCAGTGAGTCCTGGCTCCGGGTCTGTAGCCAGACGCGGCCCGGGCCCTGAAATTCGGCGACCAGCCCCTCGCCGCTCGGGAGCGTCGACTTCAGGAATCCCCCTGTTGCGTTCGTCTCCATCTCGCTCCCGTCGGTCGCTCATGGTCTACTTCAAATCGCTCTTACGAACAGATTTGTGCCTCACGACGTTGTTCGGCACAAAATCAGTGGGTTCGGGCGGATTTGAACC
>PXQO01000082.1:10113-13948 GCA_003021285.1 Halobacteriales archaeon QH_2_65_14
TCGGTCGCTCATGGTCTACTTCAAATCGCTCTTACGAACAGATTTGTGCCTCACGACGTTGTTCGGCACAAAATCAGTGGGTTCGGGCGGATTTGAACCGCCGACTTCCTCCGTGTGAAGGAGGTGTCATAACCGGTCTAGACCACGAACCCACACCGTTGCCTATTCCGGCGTGGGACTTAAGAATTATCTTCTGTCCAGCCTACTGGGCCGGCTTCTCGTGATACGAGTCGAGTTTCTCCCGAGCGGTCCCGATTGCCTCCTTCGCTTCGCCCTCCGCCCGTTCCTGAATCTCCCCAAGGTCAGAACGGAGCTTTTTGACGCGTCCCGGAAAGCGTTCCGAAAAGCTGTACTTAAGTTGCGGCGCTGGAAAGCCACCCGCATGGAATCACGCACCTATACGGCCGAAGCGACGCCCGGCGACAGAGTCACGCTCGCCGGGTGGGTCCACGAGATCCGCGACCTGGGTGGTATCGCCTTCCTCATTCTCCGGGACACGACCGGCAAGATTCAGATCAAGTTCGAGAAAGACGCGATGGACGACGAACTCGTCGAAACCGGGCTCAACGTCCACAGGGAGAGCGTCATCACGGTGACCGGTGACGTCGAGGAGGAAGACCGCGCTCCGACGGGCGTCGAGGTCATCCCCGATGAGATAGACGTGCTCGCGGAGGCCGATCCGGAACTGCCACTCGACCCCTCCGGGAAGGTCGACGCCGAACTCCCCACGCGGCTGGACAACCGGACGCTCGACCTCCGCAAGGAGGAAGTGAAAGCGATCTTCGAAATCCGCTCGGGGATGCTCCGGGGCGTGCGCGAGCAGTTCCGGTCGCTTGGCTGTACGGAGATCAACACGCCGAAGATTGTCGCCACGGGGACCGAGGGCGGGACGGAGCTGTTTCCGGTCACGTACTTCGGCCGCGAGGCGTTCATGAACCAGAGCCCCCAGCTGTTCAAACAGCTGATGGTCGGCTCGGGCCTGGAGCGCGTCTTCGAGATCGGTCCCATCTTCCGGGCCGAGGAGCACAACACGCCGCGCCACCTCAACGAGGCGACCTCCATCGACTTCGAATCGGCATTTTTCGACGCCAGCGACGCCATGGATGCGTGCGAACGAATCGTCATCGCCGCCTACGAGAGCGTCGCGGACAACTGCGAGGAGCAACTCGACGCGCTCGGACTCGCCGACGAGTTCGAGGTCCCCGAAGCGGGCTTCCCGCGGCTCAGCTACGAGGAGGCAATCGAGCGCATCAACGCGACGGGCGAACTCGACGAACAGCTCGTCTGGGGCGACGACCTGCCGACGGAGGCCGAGCGCGCTCTCGGTAACGACGTCGGCGAACACTACTTCATCACGGAGTGGCCCAGCGAGATCAAACCGTTCTACATCAAGGATACGGACCACGATACGGAGCTGTCGACGGGCTTCGACCTGATGCACCCGCGCCTTGAGCTGGTTTCGGGCGGCCAGCGTGAACACCGCCACGAACACCTCATTGCGGGCTTCGAACAGCAGGGCCTGGAACCCGAAGCCTTCGAGTACTACACGAAGATGTTCCGGTACGGGATGCCACCCCATGCAGGCTGGGGCCTCGGTGGGGAACGACTCCTGATGACGATGCTCGGACTCGAAAACATCCGGGAAGCCGTCCTCTTCCCGCGAGATCGTCAACGTCTGAGTCCCTAACGAAGACCTGGGAGCCAGCGAGACGAGCGAGCCACGCGAGTGCGTCTCGCCGGACCGGCAACGGCTGTCGCCGTAGGCGACGGCGGTGCCCGTCGGTGTGCTTTCTCCCGGTGGACCCTGTCGAGGCCCGGCCCGGTTGCATCGATACGTTGAGAGCCGAGACACCCTGCTAGTCGACTTCGCCGACGGCGCGCTCGCGTAACTGGCCTGTCATCTGGAGACCGTGGTGGTCCGTCCGTCGGATGACGCGCTTTGCCTGGCTCGCGGGGAAGTACTTGTCCGCGAGCGACGCCCGGACGACGACGCCGAACGTGCCAGTAATGGTCGCACCGAGCCCTTCCGCAAGCGCCCGAAGCCGGCGGTCGTTCGAGACGAGCGCAACGTCTTCCCCCCGGTCGCGTGCGGCCAGCAACCCGGCTATCAGGTGGACGTCGCTGTTGCGGTCGTCGGCGTCCAGTAACTACCCGGCGGCATCAAGCCACTCGCCATCGTCCGGGCCGGTCTCGACGTCGTGTTCGTCCAGAAATCGGTCGAGGTTCGTCGCCGCCGGTTCGACCGTAATCCCGTCGACGACCGCACGTGGAATCACGAGGGTTCCGTCGAACGCCGTGAGCAGGTTCATGTTGCCGACCATCCCGAGGTCGTACAGGGGCGTCGCGTCCACGTAGATACGCATGGTCACAACTCCTTGGCCCGCTCGGCGTCGAACGAGAGGTCCGTCCCGTCCAACTGTGTCGTCAGGCCACGCTCCTGTGCAATCTCCAGCCACTCGGCGATAGAGACCCCGGCGAGCCGTGCAGCCTCGTTGACCGACACGTCGTCACTCTGGTACCGCTCTATCGCGTGTCGAACCCGCAAGGTCTCGATTCCCTCGCCGAGCGCCTGCCGCATCGTCGTACTCCTGTCCTGTTCGAGCAACGCTGCGACCTCGTCCAGTTCTTCCTTCTCCTCGTCCGCTATCCGTACACTCACTGTCGGCATGTATACACTCAATCATAATGTATACTATATCAAGCTACCGGTTACTCTCGCGGAACTGTCGTCTGTCGTGTCCGTGGTGGGTCCCGGAAACCTGATTACTCGTAGTCCGGGGAGCCAGGCACCGTGACCACTATACGGGACGGGCCACTCCCCCAACACATGGCAGACGTGGCACAGGCATTCGTGCCGGGGCACGTGACGGGGTTTTTCACGGCGGACAGGAATCCGGACCCGACCAAAACAGGGTCGCGGGGAGCGGGCATCGCGCTCTCGGATGGAGTTACCGTGACGGTCCGTGCGGCCGACAGCGTCTCGGTCGTGCTCAACGGCGAGGAGATCGAGATGGAGGCCGTCCAACGCGTGCTGGACGCCCTGGAGGTCCAGGGGGAGGTTCGGGGCGTGACCGACCTCCCGCTGGGGTCCGGGTTCGGCGTCTCTGGAGCGATGGCGCTGGGCAGTGCACTGGCGACGAATCAGGCATTCGACCGGCGGCTCTCCCGGAACGAACTCGTGACGATAGCCCACGGCGCGGAGGTCCAGGCGGGAACCGGCCTGGGCGACGTGGTTGCACAGGCCCACGGCGGCGTTCCGATACGCCTCGAACCAGGTGGTCCCCAGGACAACTTTCTCGACGCGATTCCGACACGGGGACGCATCGAGTATCACGTCGTGGGTGAACTGTCGACGGACGACGTCCTGAGTGGAAGCACCGACGAGATTACCGAAGCCGGGAAGAAAGCCCTCTCCGAGGTCGTCAGTGAGCCGACTATCCAGCGGTTCATGCGCGCTTCCCGGACGTTCTCCAGGGAATCGGACCTGCTTACCCCGGCCGTCCACGAGGTCATCACCGACGTCACGGAGGCGGGCGGGAACGCCGCGATGGCGATGCTCGGTGAGACAGTCTTCTCGCCGGGGACCGGGCTCTCCGATGCGGGATACGACCCAGCCGTGTGTGGGGTCCATCCGGCCGGTGCGACCATCGAGACGGAGTTCGACTGATAGTGGTTGTTGTGACTCTTTTCGGCCCGGCGCGAAAGTATCCCTGTTTCGGCGGGCACCGTTAACTGAGGAAGCGACGACAACGGCGAATGAGCAGCTACCGAAATCACTCCGAGCACCCGCATGGAAGCCCCTTCCTGCGGTAGGTCCCGGTCGAAGCACTCTCTC
>PXQO01000083.1 GCA_003021285.1 Halobacteriales archaeon QH_2_65_14
CTGCTTCACGCACTGGCGTCCCGGGTGAACAAACCATGTACCTCGGAATTGATGTCCACAAACGGTACGCACAGGTGGCAGTAATGGATGAGGCTGGAGCGATCGTCGAAGAGGTTCGCGTCGAGAACGCGAACCTCGACGACCTCGCCCAGCGGTACGCTGGTGCGCAAGCCGCGATTGAAGCGACCAGCAATTACTACCACATCCACGATACGCTGTCCGAGCATTTGGATGTAACTGTTGCTCACCCGAAGAAACTGGGTCAGATCGCTGACACCGACAAGAAGACTGATCGCGTTGACGCAAAAGAACTCGCGCGGATGGTGCGGCTAAACTCAGTACCCGAGAGTTACGTTCCGACCGACGAGATCAGAAAAGCCCGCGCACTCGTGCGCGGGCGACAGACGTTGGTCGAAAACCGCACCAAGTACGCCAATAAGATCCACAGCCTCCTCTCCGATCACGGTGTCACGGAAGATCTGAAGCCGTTGACCGTGGAAGGACGAGAGTTCCTCCGGGAACTCTCGCTCTCGACGCCGTGGGACTCACTACTTGAGTCGTATCTGGAGATGGTTGAGACGCTCACTGAAGAGATTCAAACCCTCGAAGAGACAATCGAAGAGCGCGCTGGGTCTCTGAACGAGACCCAGCTGCTGATGACGATTCCTGGCGTGAGCTACTACACGGCGTTGACGATCTACGCTGAGTTGGGCGAAATCGAGCGGTTCGACGGTGACAAAGAGGTCGTCAGCTACGTTGGATTAAATCCGGTGATCCGCGAGTCCGGCGACTCGCGGATCGAGGGGAGTATCTCGAAACGTGGATCAGGACGCGTCCGGTGGCTGCTCGTTCAAGCTGCACACACCGCTGTTCACACCTGTAACGACGAGTATCTAAGTCGGTTCTACGAGCGGCTAGCAAATCGAAAGAACTCACAGAAAGCGATAGTAGCGACAGCTCGGAAGATGCTAGTCTCGATCTATCATATGCTTGATCGAGGCGAAGTATACGATCCGCCAGGTGTGAGTGCGTAGACGAAGGAACTGAGGGCCGCCGAGCGGGCGGCCCTCAGTGGCTGGCCGGGGCTCTCCAGGAGCAACAGCTATCGCCAGACAGCGACCACACCGCCTGAAGATATCGGCCGCCTCCAGATTGGGTGAGCAGTAGACTACAAGACGGCACAACTATTTTATCGAAACAGGTGGTTTGTGTAGGTAGCAGTGTTTCCATAGGTGGTTGTTGTGACTCTTTTGGGCCCTGCCCGGAATTATCCCTGTTTCGGCGGCTGAAACGGGAGAAGAGTGACTCCACGGCGGTACATAATCACAACAACCACTATGAGGCGGGCGGGTCATTAGCCTAGCTGGAGACAGATTGCTGGTCACTAGCCCATCCGGAGCGGACGAGCGAATCGACAGCCCACCCGGGGGCGAGTGAGAAAGCCGATGGCACTCCGAAAACCGGTCAGTACGACCGCTCTTTCGGTTCGTAGGTCTCCTCGTGGCCTTCGAGAATGACGGGCTTGTAGTACAGTTCGGGCGACCCGCCGTTCCAGGCATAGAGGGTGTGTTTCAGCCAGTTCTCGTCGTCGCGTTCCTGGTACTGTTTGCGCCAGTGTGCGCCGCGGAACTCCTCGCGTGCGAGCGCGCCGACCGTAATCGCCTCCGCACAGTCGATGATGTTCCCGGTTTCGATGGTGTGAACGAGGTCAGTGTTGTAGGTCCGGGACGGGTCCCTGACGGCGACGTCCTGATAGAGCTTCCGGGCTTTGCGGATGTCCCTGAGAGCCTGCTTCAGTTTGCCCTCCTCGCGGAACACGTTCACGTTGTCCGTCATCGTTTCCTGGACCAGCGCCCGAACGTCGGCGTGGTTGATGCCGTCACGGTCGATAAGCGTCTCGATGCGCTCGCGCTCGGCCTCGGCGGCGCGTTCGAGCACGTCCTGGGGCGTCGCGAGTGCACCGCCGTCGGTCGCGACGACGCCGGAGTCGTCTCCGACCTGCCCGAGGCCGACCGGCGAGTCGACGCCTCCCTCCTCGGACTTTGCCGACGGACCGGTCGGGACCTTCGCCTCCTCGTCGACAGCGCCCGCAGCGTGGCGGCCGGCCCGCGCCCCGAACACCATGAGTTCCGGCAGGGCGTTCCCCCCGAGGCGGTTCGCGCCGTGGAGGCTGTAACAGGCACACTCGCCGACGGCGTACAGCCCGTCGATACAGCTCTCGCCGTGCTCGTCGACCTCGATGCCGCCCATCTGGTAGTGCTGGCCCGGCTTGACCGGCATCGGGTCGTCGAGGCCATCGACGCCCTCGAAGTCCTCCGCGAGGTGGAGGATGTTCTCCAGCCTGTCGAGGATGCGCTCCTCGCCCAGGTGGCGCATGTCTAGGTGGACGTACTCGTCCTCGATTCCCCGACCCTCGTTGACCTCCGTCAGTTCGGCACGGGAGACGACGTCGCGCGAGGCGAGTTCGCCCTCGTTGTTCGCGTAGCCGTACTCGAACATGAACCGCTCCTCCTCGCTGTTGTAGAGGATACCGCCCTCGCCGCGCACGCCCTCGGAGATGAGCACGCCCGTCGAGGGCAGCGTCGTCGGGTGGAACTGGACGAACTCCATGTCCTCCATGGGCGCGCCGGCCCGGAAGGCCATCGCCTGCCCGTCGCCGGTACACGAGATGGCGTTGGTCGTGTGGTCGAACACCTCGCCCAGGCCGCCCGTGGCGAGGATGACGCCCTCCGACGCGTAGAATCCCGAAATTTCGCCGGTCGCGATTTCGTACGCGACGACGCCGTGACACGTTCGCGAGCCGGGGTCGTCCTCGTCGGTGACAGCCAGCCTGGAGACGTACCACTCGTCGTACACCTCGATGCCGCGCTTGACCACCTGCTCGTACATCGTATGGAGGAGGTGGTGGCCGGTTTCGGCCCCGGCGTAGGTGGTCCGCGGGTGCGAGAGACCGCCGAAGGGCCGCTGTGAGACGGTGCCGTCTTCCTCGCGGGAGAACGGCATCCCCCAGTGTTCGAGCTGGATGACCTCCTCGGGGGCGGTCTTGGCGAACGCGTCAATCGCGGGAGCGTCCCCGAGGTAGTCCGACCCCTTCATGGTATCGTAGGCGTGCAGGTCCCAGGAGTCCTCGGGGTGGAGCGCGGCGTTGATGCCGCCCTCTGCTGCGCCCGTGTGACTGCGCACGGGGTGGAGTTTCGTGACGAGTGCCACGTCGGCACCGTTCTCGTGTGCCGCAATCGCTGCCCGGAGGCCGGCGCCGCCGGCACCGACCACGATGACGTCGTGTTCGTACATGGTTAAAGCGAGGGCGTCGATTCTCGTCGGGGCCACCCGCGTCACCGACTCCGGGCCACGCGGAAGAACCCGTCCATACCCGGTGTCAGGGAGCCCCGGAGAATAAATGATTCGAAGCGCCCAGCCAGCGGTTGCCGTACAAACTACCACAGTATCCCCGCCAGGTGCCACTTCCGTCAGGCGGCCCCGTCCCGCCACTCCCGCCGGATAACACTGACTTATTCCGACCGGTCCCCGGGCCGTAGCCCGTTCCTACCGGAGCGAATCGAAACCAGCGAGAGAAGATATAACGGCCCTACACGGAACCTTGATAATCGTTGATTAGAGTATATCGAGATGATGTGTGAACTGGACCCGGTATTCACAGCGATGGCGAGCGAACGTCGTCGGACCGCGCTGTACTTCCTTCAGAAGCACCGCACAGTGTCGCTTCCCGACCTGGCCGAACTCGTCGCCGAACGCGAATACGGCAAGAATGTCTACGAACTCTCGGGCGACCGGGTTAAACGCATCTACCTGGCGTTCTATCACGATCACATCCCCGTCCTAGAGAACGCCGACCTCGTCCGGTACGAACAGGAGAGCGACCTCGTGGTCAGAAGTGAGAATCTGCAGTCGAAAATCGAGAGTGCCCGCGAACAGCTTCAGATGCTCACGCTGCGCGAACCCGACGACAGCGGCTTACCGCACTGATCGCCACTGTACGCGTATTTTCGAATACCGCCGGCAACCGGGCCAGTCCGCGGAATTATCGTCAGTTGCGTCGGTCCTCGATTGCGACGCGACACATCCCGCCGAACCAGATGACGAGGAGTGTCCCGACCAGGGCACGCGCCCAGCCGAGCGGGTCGTGGGGTCGCAGCCCGACTGGAACTCCCTCGTCGGCGTGGGGATACCGCGGTTGCACCGGGGCAACCCCCTGCTGTTCGAGTTGTTGCCCGATCTCGACCGGGAGATACGTCTCGCTGGCATCGAGCGAGAGAAAGCCGTCACAGGCGTGGAAGACGCCGTTGCCACAGGCCCGCTGTTCGGGGTCGTCGATGTCCGTCACGAGATTGTGAAGCAGTTCGTGCGCGACAGTGAACGCGCGGGTTTCGTGTGCTGGGTCCACGACCGCGACCGGGGACGTCGGTGCCGTCGCATGAGCGATGCCTTTCTTCGGGACCTCCATCCGGGTCACGACGACGAGGTGTCGCGTCGGACCCGAGTGATACCGGTCTCGGAAGAACGCCAGGTCGTGGTCCTCCCCGTCGTAGGCCGGGACGTCGCTCCCGACGCGTTCCTCGATGTGCAGCGTGATGCCCTCGCTTCCGTCGGGGTTTCCGACGGGCATCTCCGCAAACCACGTTTTCAGTCGTTTCTTCTCCCGCTCGCTCAGTTGCCGGGCGTCGTCGGCGTAGACGACATCCAGGTAGATGTCCTTCCGGCCGGGGTCAGCGCCGGGAAGTGGGGTTCCGTCGGCCGTCCTCCCGCGGCGCTCCCAGTAGCTGTAGAGCCCGTCGTTTGACCGGTCGTACAGGACGGGGATTTCCAGACGGTCGCGTTCGCCCGCGACGACGAGTTCGACGGTCATCGCCGGTTCGTGGTGGTCCTCGACCGCGAGTTCGACCCGGGAGCTGACCCCTCTCCCGGTCACGAGCGTCCGTTCGACCACGTCCCCGTCGACCAGGAGCCGGGCCGTTTCGCCGGGCTGGGGACACGTCTCCGGTTCGATCTCGTACTCGATTGTTACACTCTCGCCCGGGTGTATCCCCGACTTATCGCCGACTGCGAGTTCGACGTCGATGTCCCGTCCATTGCCTGACTTTCCCGGTGGCGTGTCAGCCGTTCCGGCCGGCGGCTGGTCGGTCAGTTCAGCCGCTCCGCAGTTGGGTGTCGGAGTCGAAAAGGGAGCGGAGATACCGTCAGCGAGGCCCGCTGGGCCGGCCGGGCCGGGCGGAACAGCGGCGACACCGGCGATGACGACAATTCCGGCCAGAGCGACCAGCGGGGCGAGACGGCGCATTCTCTACTCCATATCGAATCACGGTCCGAGGGCGTAACAACAGCTTACTCGCGTCGAAAGCGTCGTACTCCTCCGACTCGTCGAGGTGCTGACAATCTGCGACTACCCTGCTCGGGTTCGTCTGCGCCCCGGACCATACCCTGGGTAAGATTGTCGTTAACTTTAGCTGTTATTGCCGAGAATATACGTTTTCATTCAGGTGGTTACCGGGTACTTACGTACTGTCTATAGATTACTCACGCCACCGATGCCCACGTACTGTCTCCCTGACGCTGGCGGTTCCGATGACTCAGGATTGTCTTCCCGAAACGGAGGGACTCATAGTTGTTGTTGTGATTAGTTACTGCCGTGGAGTCACAGATATCCCGTTTCAGGGGCCGAAAAGAGTCCTATCGGTCCGGCACCCGTGTCCTCATTGCCGGCGGTGCGTCCGGTTCTCGGGACTGTACCGGTGACCGACGAACAGACACGTGGCGTGGCTCGCGAGCAACCCGAAAAACACCTGGGTGTGTTCGACGACGAGGCCGCCGTACAGCATGGCGAGGATCGGGAACGGGAGGAGTATCGCGAACCAGAACGCTATCGCGTTGATGCCGGTGACGGTCAAGTTTCGACAGGCCGATGCGACTGCCCCGACCTCCGGTGGGGTCTCGGGCGCGATTGCGCGTCCTTCGGCATTCGAGCTCGACATCCTTGCTCACCTTACTACCCCCTTGACCCTCCACCCACCTATAAAGGTATGAGCGTTGACGTTAATTCAGGATATTTCGCATCTTTTGGCGTGAATTCACCCTCATAAACAGTTTGAACGGCGTGAAAACTGCCGTAGAGGCCGGCTAAAACGGGAATACAGAGACGATCTAATAGCGGTCTCGTGGCTCGTTCCGGTCCTGCCTCGTCGCGTTGGCTGGTTCAGCGGCTGAAACCGAGATTCTCCCAGTGTGGGGAAATATATCGGAAAGGAATGAAACAACGCGCGGCCGCCCCAGCGGGTTTCGGCACTTCACCAGAATTTGAGGTTGCTCTTGACGGCTTCGCGTTTGAGTTCCTGGATGTGTTCGGTCAGGGGGATGTCCTTGGGGCAGACCTCCGTACAGGAGAACTGCGTCTGACAGCGCCAGACGCCGTGTTCCTGCTCGACAATTCTGAGCCGTTCCTCCTTGCGGTTCTCGCCCTCCCGTTCGTCCATCGCGAACCGGTAGGCCTTGTTGATGGCCGCGGGGCCGAGGTACTTGTTGTCGCTGGCCGCGATGTTGCACGAGGACATGCACGCGCCACACCAGATACATCGCGTCGAGAGCTTGATTTTCTCGCGGTTCTCGGGGCGCTGTTTCTGTTCGTCGAGTTCGCCGTCGGGGAGTTCGTCGGGGTCGAAAAACGGCCCGACCGCGTGCATCTGGTCGTAGAAGTGCTCCATGTCCACGACGAGGTCCTTCACGACGTCTTGCAGGCGAGGCGCTGACTCCCGTTGATGAACAGCGCGTCCGACCCACAGACGGCCTGCCGACAGGAGTGGCGAAAGGTCAGCGACGAATCGTAGGTATCCCGCGCGTAGATGAGCGCATCGAGGACGGTCATCCCCTCGTGGAACGGGACGGTAAACGAGTCGAACCGGGGTTCTTCCTTGTCGGCGACTTCGGGGTCGTACCTGAAGACCTTGAGTTCGACCGTCTCCTCGGCTTCCCCGACCGCTTTTTCGATCTCGCGCTGGCGCTGCTCCTGGCGCTGTCGTTTCCGCTCGCGCCGGCGCTCGCCCGGCGAAACCTCCTCTTTCGTTTCCTCTGTCTCTTCCGTTTCCGTCTCGGCCGTTTCTTCGATCTGTGTGCTCATAGTTCAGAACAGTCCACTCATTTCGATTGCGACGTACGTTCCCTGGACGATCAGCAGGATGCCCGAAAGCCCCAGGACGACTGCGACGATTTTCTTCTGTGTCCCTTCGAGACCCTGGTTGATGAGGGCGTTGTAGACGCCGTTGACGCCGTGGAACGTCGCGGTCACGAGGAACAGCCACATCAGCGAGAAGTAGCCGATCTCGCCCATCCGGGCCTCCGTGCCGGCGAAGGTAATCTCGGCGGCGTGGTTGACGAAGTGCAACATAACGAAGTGGAACGCCAGCACGCCGATGAGAAACACCGCAGTGACGCGCTGGAGGACCCACCGCCAGCTCCCGCGCTGGAACGATGAGTAGTGCTCCGCCATCAGAGGACACCCCCGAGGAACGTCGGAATGCTGGCCAGCGCGATCAGCGCCGTCAGCACCAGCGACGCGTAGAAGCTCTTGTCCTGGCTCTCCAGCCCGATGCCCAGGTCGACCATCAACAGCCTGATCCCGTTCAGGATGTGGAACACGGCGACCGTCAGCAGTCCGATTTCGAGAAAGCGGACGATCAGCAGCGCTTCGAGCCCCTGCAGGGTGTCAGTGTACATCTCCGGCGACTGGGTTGCGGTACTCAACACGGCGATGTGCGTGAACAGGTAGCCGATGAGTATCCAGCCCGTGAACTTGTGGAGTATCCAGGCCCACATGCCGGCGGAAAACTCCTTCCAGCGACCGAAATCCTCCACGACACCCCGGTCGTAGCTCTGACTCATATGTGTGGAGCGTAGGATTCCCTCCCAATAGAAGTTTCTACACCGGAGCGTATATATTAATAGTGGTTATTGTGACTCTTTACCGCCGTGCTGTCATAGTCCAGGTGTGTGAGACGGCGAAATGGGGGTGCACGTGTCCTGGTCACGAAAACAATCACAATAACCACTATCAGTTGAAAACTTCGGGATGTGCGCGCCCCGCCGTCAGTCGTCCGTCGTTCGGGCGTAGAGACACCGGGCGTCCATCCACAGCACCACCTCGCCGTCCCCGTTGATCGTCTCGATCTCCTGTTTGACCATGCCGCGGTCCTCGTCCCACACCTCCTTCTCGCCGAGGGTGAGGCGTACCGAGAGCGTATCGCCGGGTGTGACTGGTCTGCGCCACTCCAGACCGTCCAGTCCGGGCGACCCCAGGGTCTCCGCGTCGACGAGATACCCATCGACGAGCATCCGCATCGTCATCGCTGCGGTGTGCCATCCGCTCGCGATGACCGTCTCGTAAGGCGCGTGGTGGTCGTCACCGAGGTGGAACGACTGCGGGTCGTACTGCTCGGCGAACTCGATGATCTCCTCTCGCGTCACCTCGTAGGAACCAAACTCCAGCGTCTCGCCGGGCGTCACTTCCTCGAACGTGTGCATACGCGCTACTCGGAAGGGCAACACCAAGTACGCACCGTCCTGGCACTGCATGGACCCGCGGGTCACTCGTCGGGCACCGTCAGCGGGACCGCCGGGAGCGCGCCAGAAGTGCGACTGCCAGGAGCGCGGCCACGGCTCCGCCGACTGCAAAGCCTGCACCGTCGTCGTCCGCGTCCCCGTCAGTATCGTCGGCCGGCGTCGGCGTCGGCGTGGGCGACTCCTCGGGCGTCGGCGTCGGCGAGTCGTCCGGGGTGGGCGTCGGCGTCGGTGTGGGCGTCGGTGTAGGCGGGTTGCGTCCAGCGAGGCCATCGCCCCGGGGTGGAACGCCTCGGCCATCCGCTCCAGTGGGATGATGACCCGTGGCCCGTGCTGGCTGATGTAGTTGGGGTTGACCTCGATGATCTGGTCCTCCTCGACCGCGGTCGATTCCTGGAGTGCAGTCACGTCCGGAACCTCCGAGCCCTCGCTGATGACGATCCACTCGGGGTCGTTGGCGGCGATGACTTCCTCGCTTATCTCGAAGTACCCGCCGTCCTCGGCTTCCAGCGCGATGTTCTCGCCGCCGGCCTTGGTGATCAGCTGGTTTTCGAGCGTCCCTTCGCCGGCGGTGAACGGGAACCCGAGGTCGTAGTACACGCGGGGCGGGTCCTCGCTCTCGACGGCGTTCTCGATCTCCTCGATGGTCTCCCGGGTCTCGGTGATCGTCTCGCTTGCCCCCTCGCACGCGCCGACCATCTGGCCGACCCGGTCGAGTTCGTCGTATATGTCCTCGACCGAAACCAGCAGCGGCGAGCGGTAGACTGTCAGTCCCGCGTCACGGAGGCTCTGGACAGTTTCCTCGGTGATGATGTTGGGTGCGAGCACCAGGTCCGGTTCCAGCGCGACGACCTCCTCCTGGACCGGCTGACCGAACTCGTCGACGACGTGCTCGCGCTCCTCGCTGCCCTCCAGATAGGCGGTGAACTGATTGACGGGCATCCCCGTCACCTTCTCGGACGCGCCGATCTCCCACATGTGCTGGGCGGCGCTCGGCCCGAGGACGACGACCTCCTCGGGTTCCTGCTCGACGGTGACCGTCTCGCCGGTCGCGTCCTCGATCTCGACCGGGAACTCACAACTACTCCCGAGGACCGGTCCCGTGACCAGCACGGCGAGGACCAGTCCTGCAACCAGCGCGACGAGCGCTACCGATCTTCGTTGTCTCATACTCCTGGCTGGGGGCTTATGCAACAAATATTTACCTAAAGCAATTCGATTTTGAATCGATGCGGACCGTAGCGCGGGTAGGTCTCTGGTCGGGCGGCTTGCTTGCCGTGCTGTGTGGGGCAGTCCTCGCCAGCGCGGCGGTCGGTCCGGTTCGGATCGACCTGCCGACGGTCGCGAGAGCGACGCTCAACACGGTTGCAGTCCCGACAGAGGTCTCGTTCGGAGTGGGAGGCCCGTCAGTCGCAGGGGTCGGGGTACCACTACCGTCGATCAACGTCGGTTACACGCAGGTGTTCGCGTTTGCGGTTCCGGAGACCGAACAGACCATCGTCGGGAAAATCCGCCTGCCGCGTATCGTCCTGGGGGCAATCGTCGGGTTCGCGCTCTCGACGGCGGGCGCGGTCATGCAGGGCTTTTTCCGGAATCCGATGGCGGACCCCTCGATCATCGGCGTCTCGTCGGGCGCTGCCGTCGGTGCGGTCGCCGTCATCGCCTTCTCGCTGGCGGTACCGCTCCAGGCGGCCGCGTTCGTCACGGGCCTCGTGACCGCGTTCGTCGTCTACCTCATCGCGACGGAGAACGGACGGACGCCGGTTGCGACGCTCCTGCTGGCCGGCATCGCGGTCCAGACGTTCCTCGGGGCCGTCATCTCGTACATGCTGTTGCAGTCGGGCGAGAGCCTCGAAGAGGTCGTGCTGTGGCTGATGGGTCACCTGCACAACAGCCAGTGGGGCGAGGTCGAGGTGACGCTCCCGCTGGCGCTGGTCACGTTCGGGGTCCTGCTCGCGTACGCCCGTGACCTGAACGTCCTGTTGCTCGGGGAGGAGGACGCCCACGCGCTCGGCATCGAGGTCGAACGCACCAAGCGCATCCTGCTCGCCGGGTCTGCGATAATCACGGCCGCGGGCGTCGCGGTGGCCGGCGTCATCGCGTTCGTCGGCCTCGTCGTCCCCCACGTGATGCGGCTCGTCGTCGGACCCGACCACCGGATTGCGGACACGGCCGCCCGCGCCGGCCCGGCCGAGGTTCCGGTCGGCATCGTCACCGCCGCGGTCGGTGCGCCCTTCTTCCTGTTTCTGCTCCGCCGCCAGGAGGTGCACGCGCTGTGATCCGTCTCGACGGCGTCGGCCTGTCTTTCGGTGACGTGCCGGTCCTTGACGGCGTCGACCTGCGGGTCGAACCCGGCGAGTTCGTCGGCCTGGTCGGCCCCAACGGGGCAGGCAAGACGACCCTGCTCCGGACGATAAACGGCGCGCTCGACCCCGACCGCGGCGAAGTCCGGCTCGACGACAGCCGCGTGGGCGACCTGGGTGCGAGAGCGGTCAGCCGACGGGTCGCGACCGTCCCGCAGGATACCCACGTGGGCTTTTCCTTCCGGGCGGAGCAGATCGTCGAGATGGGGCGGACGCCGCACCGCTCGCGGTGGAACTGGGGGGACGACCACGATCCCGTCGAGACCGCCCTCGAACGGACGGAGACGACCCACCTGCGCGACCGTCGGGTCGACGACCTGAGTGGCGGGGAACGCCAGCGCATCCTCCTGGCGCGCGCGCTGGCACAGGAACCATCGGCCCTGTTGCTCGACGAACCCACGGCCAGTCTTGACGTCAATCACCAGGTGAGCGTGCTCGGCCTGGTCGCTGATCTCGTCGACGACGGCCGGGCCGCGCTGGCAGCCATCCACGACCTCGACCTCGCGGCCCGGTTCTGTGATCGACTCACGCTCCTCCACGAGGGACAGATACGTGTGCGGGGTCATCCCGAGCGGGTCCTGAACGACAGTTCCCTCTCGGCCGCCTTCGATACCGATGCCGCCGTGACGACGAACCCGGTTACGGGCACGCCGACCGTCGCAGCACTCGACGGCCGTCCCGACCGCGACTGTCGGGTGCACGTTGCGGGTAGCGGCGAGGGTGCAGCGGCGGCCCTGCGGACGCTCTGGCGGGCCGGTTTCGAGGTCACCGTCGGCCCTGCGCCCGAGGGCGACGTCGTCAGCGTCCTCGCCGAACAGCTCGACGTCGAGGCAGTCACCGCACCCGCGTTCCGGTCCCCCGACGAGTCGTTACGGGTAGCGGCCCGCGACCTCGCCAGGGCGGCGGACGTCCTCGTCGTGACAGGCGGTCCCGGGAGCGACGCCGTCGGTGGGGACAGCGCGTCTGCTCCCCGCATCGACGCGACGCTCGCCAACCCTGCGACGGCCGCGGCCCGCGTCGACGGGGGCGAGCGGGACGCCGTCGAGGACGAGGCCGAACTCGTTGACGCCGTGCTCGCAGAGGTCCAACAGTGAGCCGGTTTTCGGACACTGGGAAGAAGCGCGGCATCTAAGTACCTTCCACCAAACTCTTCGATATGTTCCCCACTGGGTCCAGCGGCCGGCTCCCGCACCCGGGTCCGACGGGGTGGCTCGCAGCCGCAGCCCTCGGCGTCTACGTGCTGGTCGTCGTCGGTGCGACTGCGTCCCTCTCCGACGCAGCACAGGCCTGCTCGTCCTGGCCGGCCTGTTCGGGCGGGACCGACGACCCCGCCGTGCTCGCATCCTCCGGACCGGGACGACGCGGCGGGTCAAACTTGCAACGGTGCTGGCACTCACACTCTACCCCGTACAGATGGCCGTCGGCGCGCTCCTCGCGACGACAGCGGGCGCGGCCCTCTTCCCCGGCGTTCACCTTCTGATCGGCGTGAGTATCTTCGGGACGCTACTGCTCTCGCTCGCGTGGCATCTCGAACACGTGACCGGGAGCGATGACGAACCGCTCTCGCCCGGGCATCCCGGGCCAGCGGGGGCCAGTTCCGAGTCCCCCGAGAGCGACGAACCGGAGACGCCGGCCCCGACTGCCGTGTCGGGCGAGGCCGGGGGCGTCGGCCTCCGGACCCGTGCATTCGCGTACTTCCGCCTGATGAAACCTCGGCTGATGTGGTTGCTCTGTCTGGTCGCGGCCGCCGCGATGGCGCTCGCAGCAGCCAGCGGGTGGACGCTCACCGTCGACACCATCGTTCTCACGCTCGGTGGTGGCGTCCTCGCTATCGGTGCGAGCGGGACGTTCAATCACGTCCTCGAACGCGACCGCGACCGGAAGATGTCACGCACCAGCGACCGTCCGGTCGCGACACATCAGGTCTCCGGGCGCAACGCCCTCGCCTTCGGCTTCGCGCTCACGGGGCTCTCTGTCCTGGTGTTCCTGCAGACGAACGTGCTCGCGGCCGCGCTCGGGTTCGTGGCCATCCTGTTTTACAGCGTCATCTACACGCTGGTCCTCAAACCCAACACCGTCCAGAACACCGTCATCGGGGGTGTGGCCGGTTCCCTGCCGGCGCTCATCGGCTGGGCCGCCGTGACGGGCCGGATCGACGTGGCGGCACTCCTGCTGTCGGGGTTCATCTTCGTCTGGACGCCCGCACACTTCTACAACCTCGCGCTGGCCTACAAGGAGGATTACGCCCGGGGTGGCTTCCCGATGATGCCCGTCGTCAGGGGGGAGACGACGACTCGAAAGCACATTCTCCTGTGGCTCGGAGCGACGCTCGCGTTCGGAACCGCCCTCATCTGGGCGACGGGGCTGGGCTGGCTCACCGCCGCCACGACGGTCGTCGCCGGGGCCGTGTTCCTCCGGGCTGTCGTCCGACTGCACCACGAACAGTCCGAGGAGGCGGCCTTCCGGGCGTTCCACGCGTCGAATGCCTACCTCGGTCTGTTTCTCGTCGCCATCGTCGTCGACGCGATGGCCATATAGTCATAGGTGGTTGCGATTATTCTCAGCCTCTCCCGGAAAATTGGAAGCAAAGGACCCAACCGTAGCGGTCCGTGACCGCCCGGCGGTACCGAGTCACAACAACTGCTATCAGTTCACCTCGGTCCCTTCGAGTGGGTATCCGCGGTCGACCCACTCCCGGATTCCCTCTTTGAGTGCGTACACGTCGGTGTAGCCGTTCTCGATGAGCGACGCTGCACGGTTGGTCGAGAGCGTGTGCGGACAGGGACAGTAGGTGACGATCCGGGTATCCTCTGTGAGGGCATCGAGCGGATCGTCCTCCGGCAGTCCGTCCGGGGCGGGGCTGAACACCGCTCCAGCGATCCGGACCTCCTCGTCGTCGATAGGAGCGAGGGGAACCTCGGTTCCCCCGACGGCGTACATGTCGTACCCGTTCCGGTCCGTTTTCCCCGTCTCCTCGCCCGGCGTATTCTCCACGTCATCGGGGTACTCGTCCGGTTCCTCGACGTCTACCTCGGAGTCGGTCGCCTCCTCCCCGTCGCCGTTGCCGTTGCTGTCACCAGTATTTTCACCATCGCCGTCGCTGTCACCGTTGCCGTCACGGTCACCCAGACAGCCTGCCATTCCCACGATGCCCAGCATCCCGACCGCGCCGATGAATCGCCGTCGTTGCATTCGTAGCTGGTCGTTGTCGTCAGTAAGTAAACGTGTTTCCCCGAATCGTGACCGCTACTGCGAGCGAGCGGGTAGTGCTCAGATAAGCAATACTGGAGTTGTAAACAGCATGAAAGCCCCGAAGCGCTCGCCGGCTCCGACTCACTGCGCTCCTCGTTGCACTGCGGTACGACGTAAGGACCGCAGGCCCCAGGCCGAGGACCGCAACGAGTCGCGGGAGTTCAGCACGCCGGGGCTTTCATCCTGGTCGCAGTTCTCTTTGAGAATCTCTTCTCTGAACAGTTCCAGCGAGCGCCCCCAAACATTGTTGAGGCGTCCGTTCGAACCCCGGAACGTCATGTCCGACGTAGAAATCGAGTACTGCGTACCATGTGGCTTCAGAGACCGGGCGCTCGACGTCCAGGAAGCGATCCTGAACGGCGTCGAGCAAGAACTCGACGAACTCTCGCTCGTGATGGGCGACCACGGCGTGTTCAAGGTCAGGGTCGACGGCGACACCGTCTTCGACAAGGAAGAAGACGAGTTCGACGTCGATGGAATCGTCAGGAACGTCCGGAACGGCCTCTGAACCGCCCGCTACTCGAAGTCCGCTCGCCGTTCACTGTCGCCATCGTGCATCGGCGAGCGTCCGCTGGACGGCAGTTTCTCCGATCGCTTCGGCAAGCGTCTCGTAGCCGGCGCGCTCGCGGGCATCGGCCGCGTCGGCGACGAGGCGCGAGACGATGAACTCCGGGGTGGACCGCCCGACAGTCCCGAACCGGGGCTGGTAGTCGACCTTCAGTTCGAGTTCCGGTGTCAATCCTTCGGCGAAGATTCCGTCGGTCCGTGCCGCCTCGGGGAGCGGTTCGAGGTCGTCGGCGAGGTGCGTCACGAACACCCCGAGCGCATCCTTCTCGACCGTGAGCGTCACGAGCCCGTGGAGCAGTTCGGCAGCACTCCCCGGCTCGGTGATCGCCTCGAACTCGTCGACGAGCATCAGCGTCCGGCCGGTTTCGGTCACCGGCGGCACGACCGACCGGAGCGTCGATTCCAGCACGCCGGCGTTGAAACTCGCGTGTCGGCGGTGGAAGACGACTGCATCAACTACACCGAGTTCCGCCCGCTCTGCGGGCACCGGCAACCCCATCGCGGCGAGTAACTGCACCAGACAGAGCGTCTCCAGAAGCGTCGTCTTCCCGCCGCTGTTTGCCCCGGTCAGCACTGTCACCCGGTCCCCGTCCGGCGGCGACGAGGAGCCTGGTCCCGCGAGTTCGTGGTCGCCGACGGCGTAGGTGACCGGCTGGACGCTCTCGCCAGCCTCTTCGAGAAAAAGGTTGCGAGCGTTCACTACCCCGACGACCCGCCTGTCGACGAACGTCGGACGGCGCAACTCGAACGCCAGCGCGAACCGCGCGAGCGAGAGCGAGAGCGCGATGTCGTCGACCGCGTCGACGGCCGCGTCGACCTCCCCGGCCGCCTCGTCCAGGACGCCCTCGAACTGCTCGGTGACCACCCGTTCGCGCTCGTCGGCGCTCTCGCGAAGCCGGCCGGCCAGTTCTCGGAGGGTCCCCCCGACGAACCCGCGGGCGTCAGTCGCCTCCGCGGGCATGGACTCGCGGACGAGCGACAGGTCGACGCCGGTTTCGGTGGCGACATGGCGCGACACCTCCTCCCTGAGTTCGTCGGCCGCCCGCGCCCCGCTCTGGACCGCATCGAGCACCGCCCCGGGTGTCGCGGCCATATCCTCGACGCCGCCGAGTTGTTCCCTGAGGGCATCGAGTTTTTCGTCCGCTCCCGTGCCCACTCCCTCGCCGCCTTCGAGCGCCGCGAGCGCCGACACTGCGCCATCGAGCGTCGCGGTGTCGAGGTCGGCCAGTGGCGCGAAGACGCCGCCAGTCCGTCCGAGTTCCCGGAGTTCGAGCGCCGCCTGCACGGCCGCGCGTTTGCCGCCGCCACGCTCGTCGAACCGCTGGAAGGTGTCGAGGACTGCATCGCGTTCCGTTTCCGACAGGGCCTCCCAGCTCTCGCGGGCTTCGAGGACGGCACCGATCCGGTCTTCCATCGCCTCGCGGGTTTCGAGGGGTGTGAGAATCCGGATGCGGTCGGCCGCGTCGGCAGTCACCGCGAAGGTGCTGATACTGTCGAGCAGCTTCTTGTACACGTCCCGCGCGTCCCGGGTGGCGAGGACGTCCATCGCCTCGCCGCCGTGGGCGTGGCGGAGTATCCGTGTCGCCCGCCCACGCGGGAGACCGGCGTCCGTGAGAGTCCGCACGTCGGCGGCTTCGATTGCCTCGATAGCTGCTGCTTCGCCGAGACTGTCGGCCAGAAGGTCCCGGGTTTTGGGCCCGATTCCCCAGTAGTCCTCCAGTCGCATCGAGTGGTCACAGTCAGCCCACCCCCTTAGCTATTTCTCACGCTCCCCGAGCCTGCCGACTACGTAGCCACCAGCAGTAATTCGTCCCCGTCGACGGTCACACGGCGGATGCGCAGCTGTCCGTCGGCCTGTTTCCAGCTTGCTCCCTTCCCGTCGATGGCGGCGTGGGCCTCCTGTGCCCACCTCAGGAGCTTGTCGGTTTCGTTCAGTACTGCGTCCGGCGATTCTCCGCGCATGATGCGCAGAACGGCCCGATATCGCGTCTCGTTTTCGATGGCGTGGACCGGCGTCATTGTTCCGAACGCGACACTCGCGTGGTCGGTACCACCGTCGTTGCGCATCGAGATGGTTTTCGTCCCGATTTTCACCTCGTCTGCGTCGTGTTCGTAGGTGGCCGACGCGTCGTACGTCGCCGCCGACACGCCGTCGACGGTGTTTGCGGCCCTGTTCGCGTCCGGTGGTGGCTGGTCGGGCAGTCCGAGCGCCAGTCCAGCGACGAGGACGCTGCCGAGCGCGACACCAGCCCAGACGTACCAGGCGTCGACCGGCGATTCGAACTCCATGGTGAGCGTGAGTGCTTCGGCTTCGTATTTACGTTCCCGGAGGGACCGTCGCCCCCCGGGGCCGGACGAACTTCCGGTCGTTCGGACAGCGGCCGTCCTCACACCCGTCTCCGGTTCCGGACAGACCGTCACAGTGGATTTCGCCGGCATCGAGTTGACCGACGACGGGCCACGTCGGGGAGCATTCGGGGTCCTCGTCGTCGCGGTCACCGACACCGACGCCACCGGACGGAACGACCACGACGAGGATCGACCGTGCGGAGAAGTCGATGGGGTCGACGCGCCCGAGTGTCCGCTTCTCGCCCGCGATTTCCAGTTGCACACTCCGGTTCTCGCGCACGTACGTGGTCGCGGTCGTCGTGTCCGGCGTCCCCATGTTGGCTGTCGCCTCGAACCGGGCGTACTCCCCGTCCGCCTCGACGTCCCAGACGTTCATCGTCGCGAACCAGTATCCCGGGACTGGCAGGAGCGGGACGCCGGCGGGCACGCGGATCGGGGTGTCAGTGCCGTCGACCCACCGGCCGTAGTTGTCGTCGGTGATTTCGAACTCACCGTCGGGGAACTCCTCGAGTCGGTCCGCGAGGATGGACTCACCGACGTTCCCCAGGGCCTTGCGCGTCTCGTTATCGAGCGTCTCGACCACGTCCGAACTGTCCAGCGTCACCGTTCCCTCGCTGGCCGCCGTGACGACCGCCGGCCTGGCAGCCGAATCGATTACTGTCGACCACTGGTCGTCGGCCATCCTGTCGGCGTAGGACGCCCTGAACCCGTCCGTGTCGAGCGCCGCCACGACCTCGTCGATTATCGGATCGGTCGCGTTCCCGTCCCCGATTGCGATTGCCGTCTCGGCCGTCGTCTCGTACCCGGCGAGTGCTCGACTGACCGCCGCCTCGATGTTCTCTACCGCCCGGGCGGCAGTCGTGTTCGGCCGGATCAGGCACGACCATTTCGTGCCACAGTCACGGGGTACTTCGGGTTCGTAGTCGTCTCCATAGCAGGTCGGACAGTAGATGTGGACGTCGTCCGGATAGAGGGACATTGCGATGTACTCTGCCACGCGGGTTTGGAAGGCGTCGATTTCAGCGGCCGTTTCGCGTTCCAGCTCGTCGGTCAGCCGCGCGAGTCGTTGTTCGTCGGCGTACTCCTCGTCCGTGTGTGCCTCCGCGGTCTGTGCCAGTTCCCCGGCCCGGAGTGCATCTCCGGCCATCCTGAACGATATCTCGGCGTCGGGGCTTCCCAGGCCGATGGCGTCGATCACCTTGCTCAACAGACCGTCCACTATCGACTGGTACGGCATCCGGAGGTTGTTCTCGTTTTTCATCGATAGCGGGGAGAACGTGACTCCCTCCTCGACCTGTGGGAGGTCGGCTTTCGTCACGTTCTCGTCGACGAAGTAGGTCGGTGCGCCGGACACCTCGTAGGTGAGATTGGTCGTCAGATCACCCGACTCTATCGGAACGGGATCGGGTTCCTCGGCGCTTACGCCCTGCTGGAGTGCTGACACTGCGCTGTCCAGGCCACCATCGATGCCCGCGAGTTCGTCATCGAGGGCCCCCATCGCCTGGCTGTGTGCCGCTTCGAGCCCCTGCAACTTCCCGCCGAGTTCCGCGAAGTACGCGTGACGCGCCTCGTAGACGACCTTCTGCCCGACGCTCTCGTAGTCGTCGTCCCGTTCGAGAAACGCCATCTTCGTGCGGTTTACCTTCTCGTGGAGCCGTCCGAACGGACCGACGTCCTCCGCACGGCCCCGGTCCAGGAGTTCGCGCCGCTCGAACGTATGGTTCACCTCGGAGACAGTCTCCTGGATAGCCGTGATGTCCGCTGCCAGCGTTCGTTCGAGTTCCGTATCGAGAAACTCGGTGTGGTCGAGTGTGACGGTCTCCTCCTCCGGAAGGACTACCTCGTCGGGGTAGGTCGCGTTATCCACGCGTGTCTCGACCCAAAGCCGGACCCGCTCGGGGTCTGTCCCACCGAGAATCTCCGTGACTATCGGCGTGGCGGCCCCCTCGTAGTTCCGGAACGAGCCATTCCCGGGGACTGGGGCGTCCCGCTGACCGGGACCGCCGCTTTCGCCATCCTGGGGACCGGCGTCGTACTTGTACTCGATGCCGACTCCCTCGTTGACGTCGTCGATGTTGGCGTTCGGATTCGCCTCGCCCTCCTCGAACACTGTCTCGATGTCGACGGTGAACGAGCCTTGGTCGGACCTCGCCTTGGTCTCCTCGCGCTCCTGGGAGGCCCAGCACTGCTTCGTCAGTTCGATATTGACCGTCACCCACCCGCTCAACTCGTAGTACTTCTCGTCCGCATCCAGTTGCTCGAACCCGCTGATGACGAACTTCACTCCCTCGTTGGTTCTGTCCGTCGATTTGTAGCCGTACCTGCAGTCGACTTCCGCGTCGAGTTCGCCGCGGTCGTAGGTGGATCGTATGTTGACGTCGAACGTGAACAGCCGGTCGATGACGCTCCCAAACGAGTGGTTGTGGTCTGTCGCGGCCATCTCGCCCAGCGGATGGTAGGCCGTCTCGTTGACGCCGATAGTGTGGTTCGCGTCCATCCCGGGCGCGTCTCCAAGTAGTTCACTCGTCTCGGGTGCCGCGGGTAACTCGCCCGTCATCGGGTCGCCGAACACCCACTTGCTGGCTTCACAGAAGCCGTCCACTATCCTCGGATCCAGAGACCCCCGGCTGTATCCCTCGTAGAGTTCCTGTGCGTCGCGTACCGCCATACACAGCCAACCCCGACGGATCGCATCGTTGAGCTGTGGGTCCGCCATCCCGAAGACGTCCCTCTGTGTCCGGTACACCCCATCGTTGACCGACGGCTCTACGTGCCTGTTCGCGATGACTTCAGTTATCGGCATGCCCCCGTACTGGGCGTATCCGCGCGCCCATCCCAGTGCGTAAATCCGTGCGTTGAACCGCTGGGAGAGCCCATCCTCGGTGATGCCGGCGTCGAGTTTCTCCTGGAACAGTTCCATCCGGTCGTGGAGTTGCATGATGGGCGTCGCAATCGCAACCCTCACCGATTCCGTCCGCTGGTGGGTCTCCATGCCGTCAGCCCGCAGAGTCGTCGTGATGCCCGATAGCTCGACCTGCAGGACCGCCGCTGGTTCCGCCGTGTCGTTTCCCGTGGGATTCGTTTCTGCCGAGAGCGTGACCCGTTCTATGGCGTTCTCGAAGGTCGTGGCGTTCTCGATGGCCGGGAGCGACACACTCGTTTCGGCAGAGCCGACGGTCTGTCCCGTCGCGTCCAGCCGTTGACGGGCTTCGATGTACACGAGTGCCTTGAGATACGATTCGAACGGCGCATCTGAATCGAGGGCGTTACCGTAGGTGGTGTTGGCGACGCTCGTCAGGGGCTGTTGTGCCGCGCGCTCGGCCGCACGTGTCGCCGCGTCCCGGACCGCAGTCTGTATGGCTGCGTCCGTTCTGTCCATCGCCAGGTCGGCGTCGTCCTCGACTGATGCCGAATCCCGCGTCCCGAGATATCCGACAATCAGCAAACTCGATACGAGGACAACGACACAGATGACGGCAAACGGGACGTGTCCGCGCTCGTCTCCCGCCAGTCGATACAGTGGCCGGGACGTCATGGGTCCCACGTCCTGACGGTCACAGTCACTTCGTGCATCCTGAGTGCTCGCGCTGCCGCCTGCGCGGTTTCGAAGGTCGCAACGAGTTCAGCGTTCAACTGGACGGCGAGAGCCCCGGTCAGGTACTTGTTCAGCGCCGCTGTGTCGGCGCTCTCCCGTTCGAGATTCTCCGCTATCGCCTCGTCGTCGGGACTGACGCGGTCGACGACTGTCGCCACCCGCCTGTAGCGGTAGACCGCGAGTTCCCGTTCCAGCCCGCTACTTTCGAGCGCCCGCTGTGATTCGAGACGGGGAACGAGGCGCTCTATCAGCGCCTCCGCGGCGATACGCGCGACAGTGCCGTAGTCGTCCTCGTTCTCGACAGCACCCAGCGCCTCCTCCCGGAGGTCGGGAATCCCGCTCGGGACGGCAAGGGTCGTGAGACTCGTTTCGACCTCGGGCGGCGGCTGTTGACCGACGGCGACCTCCCCGCGGATCGATGCGCCCTCGTAGGGTTGCCAGTCTCCGCTGACGCTGGACTCGAAACTCGATTCCACCAGGCTCGCCTGCACCGCTTCGTCGATTGACTCCACGTACTCGGAGCCCGCAATCGAGAGAGGCGTCGGCTCCGTGTGCACGTCGAATGCCACGTTCGAAACGGCTCCAGCGCCGACCTGCCCTGCGATGGGGCCGTGTGACACGCGCTGGAGTTCGTCGTCGCTGTACCCGTCGTCGCCGGGGAATTCGTCGGCAGCGAGGACGGGTTCCATCGAATAGCTCGCGTTCACCGTCGACGCACCGAGCGTCTCGGCAGTGTTCGGCCCCTGGCTCGGGTCGTGCGTGCGCTCTGTTCCGTCGGCGAAGGTCGCAAGGACCGCGATTGCGGCCACGAGCACCAGGATGGCAAGGGAGACGTCTGCGACCGTGCTCACGCCCCGTCGCCCGCGAAGGCTCACTGTCATTCCCAGACCACCACCGTGAGACGCCCCGGTCTGACGTCGCCGATGTCGACCCGGACCGGGACTGACCTGCTGACCGTCGTGGCAGACTCGGGAGGTTCTGCTCGCCTGCCTGGTTTCCCATCCTGCCCGAAGGTCGCCCTGTCGACTGTGCGAAGTCTGCCGTTCTCCCCGACAACCGTGACGGTTGCCCGAACCGACTGTCCCTCCGGAAGTGACTGTACCTTCACGGCCTCTCCGAGTGATGCGACTTCCGGGTCGAACACGCCGTCCTCGTGGATGTCGGCCCAGAGACCATTCATCGTAGCTTCCGCAACGTCGCGTTCGTCACCCGAGTCGGAGATGACGTCCGTCGTGACGCCCGCATAGAGCGAGAGGGCTGCACAGATCGCTGCTATCGAGACCAGCGCGGCCAGCGGCTCTGTCTGCCCCCGCGTCGCTTCCCTCGACTTCCGTTCACCTGTCGTCCATGCCTGTTCTCCCATGGCTCGGGACCACGCTGGTCCCCTTTTCGTATTTAAACGCGAGGGCCAGCGTTGGACTGCTCACCGGGAATCACTCTCGACTTCGACGACGGGATTCCCGGCCGCATCCGGGACGAGTTCAAGTGTCAGCTTCTCAGTTCCCGGACCGCCAGTCAGTTCGAGGTTGCCCCCGTCTGCGTGAACGACGGGTGCGTCCACGAACGTAACCTGTTCGGGCTGTCCATCGACACGGTACCGGACCCTCGTCCGGTTCGTGTCCGGGACCCTGGCGAACACGAGTCGGTCGAGAGGGTCCTCGATGAATCCGCCGTCAGGCAGGTCGACCTCGACGGTGCGTTGGGGTCCGTCCTGCCGCTCCTTCGGGAGTTGCTCGTTCTCGACCAGCGAGGTCGCTGCCGCCTCGATAGTTGCGATTTCGGATTCGACGTCCTGTTCGGTCTTGAGTGTCGAACCGTGGTCGACCGCCGGCATCGCCGTGGCCAGGATGGCCGCCGTCAGGACGACCGCGAGCACGTATCGTATCACGGCTGTTCACCCGCTTTCTCGGGGAATTCGGGCTCGAATCGGCTGTTCTCGGGCATAGGCCGCTTTCGGTGCGTCCTCGTATTTCAATCCACGCACCGGCCCAGGGAGACGCCGGTGACCCCACAAACGCTCGATTTTAAATGGGATGGGCGGACCAGCGAACCTATGCGGGATTCGAACCTGTGGTGCGACGAGCGCGCGGTCGAGGGGTTACCGGTTCGGCTGGTTATCGCCGTCGCAGTCGGCGTGGCAGCCATGACCATCATGCTGGGACTCCTCGACGGCGTCGACGAGTTCGACGAGCGGGAGGTGACTGTCCAGCTCGACGAGGAGCTTCTCACTCCAGACGAGTTCGGGGAGTACGAACCGGTGCGGATTGCCGTCGTAACGGAAGACGGCGAACCGATCACTGACGCTGTGGTGATTGTCAGTGGCGGCTCCCTGCCGCTCGAAAACGGGCCGCTGGTCCGTCAGACAGGGAGCGACTCCAACGAGGTGACCGTTTCGGTGGCTACCGGGGGAGGGGCGGATGCAACCGTGGCGTTCAGAACCGGGCAGAACCGGGGCACCCTGCATATCGATGTGCGTCCGCCGCCAGGAACCGACCTCGTCGACGACCGGAACAATCCCCATCTGACGGTCGTGGACGGATAGTTCGCGGGGTAGCTGTTCGCGGACCTGACTCTCGCGGACTAGCCAGTTCGTCCCGCATTTCACTCCCAGAAGGACCGAGTTCTGGCGTACTCGCGTTCCCGCGAGAGGATGTCGCGGTAGAAGTCGTCCTCGTCCTCGCGGAGTTTGTTGATGATGCGCGCCGCGTTCCGCGGGCCGACCCCCCTCGCGGCGAGGGCGATGACCGCCTGCTTGCCGTGGCTCTGGACCAGGCTGGCCGCCTGATAGGCCCGCTCGGTGCGCTTGCGTTGCTCCTCGGTCTTGTCCTCGGCCCGAACCGCCTGGACGGTCTCCTCGTCCCACGGATTGAGCGCCCCAATCCGGGTCGACCCACACTCCGGACACGTCGGCTGGTCCCGGATTCGCTTGACCTGCTTCGTCCGTTCGTACTTCCTGCAGTGGAGACAAAAGAGGATAACGCGGTCCGTCTGAAGGCGCTCTTTGACCGTCCTGATGACGCTCGCGTCGGCGTTCTCGGGGGTCAGAAGCTCCGTACCGGACCCGCGGCCGCCAGTCCCCAGTGGCGTCAGTCCGCCGACCGTCTCGACGGCCAGTTCGCCGGACTGGATTCGTTCGAGGACGCGACTCGCTGCCTCGACTGCGAGTTCCTCGTGCAGGAGTTCGCGGAGCGCCTCCTCGTACACGGGAGTTCCTTCGAGGGCATCCATCAATCTGCCTCTCCCGAATCCCGGGCTGTTCGAGCCCCGCCAGCGCTTGAGCGCCCCGAAGGTCGTCGCGGTCTGTGCGACCTTGAACTTGAGCGCGTCGGCATTCTTCAGGCTGAGTTCGATGATACTCCGCACGTGTTCGGGGTCAGTTTCCCGTAGCACCCGGATCACGTCGCTGCCGGAAACGCCGTGGGGGACGTCGAGTTCGATGCGGTACGGGTCCGATTCCAGTCCGATGGTCGAGCCGGTTTGTTGCCCGAGCAGAGCGGACACGAGCCGTCCGAGCGTTTCGTTTACCGTGTGACCGAAGCAGGCGTTGACCACCACCGAGTCGTACCGCCCCTGGAGGTCGCGTGCGACCGACTCGACCGTCCCGCCGGCCTCCAGCTGTTTGCCGGCGACCGACCGGAGCTGGCCGACGTCCTGGGCGACCGGCTCCCGGACCGGGATTTCCTGTCCAGTCCAGGAGGGAACCTCTCCGGCGGGGTCCTCGATGGGCGAGACCGTCACTACCTCGTCGTCCTCGTCCACGTCGGTGATCCGCCACATCTCGCCGCGCTGGACGAACACCTCGCCGGGTTCCGCGAAGTTGACGACGAACCGCTCGTCGAGCGTCCCGACCCGAGAGCCGCTCGCTACGTCCTCGACGTCGTAGGTCGCCTCGTCGGGAATCATCGAGAGGTTCCGATAGAAGTACTGCCAGGTGCCGCGGCGTTTCTCAAGCCGGTCGGCCTCCTCGTCGAGCCAGACGACGCGATTGCTGGCGAGTTCCCGCACCACGGCCTTGAACTTCTCCTCGTCGAGGTTCCGGAACGGGTACGCACGGGTGATGATTTCGTATGCACGCATGGCGCGTATCTCGCCGAAATCCATCACCAGCCCGGCTGTCTGGTTGGCCACAGTGTCGAGGCTATCGTGGTGAATGGCCGCCGGTTCGACCGCGCCGTTCCTGGCGCGGTGTGCGATGACCAGCGACTCCAGTACATCGTCGGGGTGGCTGGTGACGATGGTTCCCGAGGAGACGTCCCCCTCCCGGTGGCCGGCGCGACCGATGCGCTGGAGCAGTCGGGAGACCTGGCGCGGGCTGTTGTACTGGACGACGTGGTCGACGTGGCCGACGTCGATACCCAGCTCCATCGAGGACGTACACAGCAGGGCATCGAGTTCGCCCGCCTTGAACTGCGATTCGACCTCGATGCGGGCCTCCTTTGCGAGCGAGCCGTGGTGGATGCCGATGTTCGTCCCGAGTTCCTTGAGCCGCGACCCGAGCGCCTCGGCAGTCTGTCGCGTGTTGACGAACACGAGCGTCGCCTCGTGCTCGGCGACGAGTTCGTCGATTGCGTGGACGTGGCTGGCCACCGTCGGATCGGTGACCAGTTTCCGTGCGAGGCGCTCGTCCGCGTCTGTCTGTTCGGGCGCGTACACGTCGACTTCGAGTGCGCCCCCGACCTCGACTTCCGCGACGGTCCACTCCCGGTCGCCGGTGAGCAGGCGACCGATCTGATCCGGGTCGTGCACCGTCGCGGAGAGGCCGATGCGCTGGAACGGCCCTGCCAGTTCACGCAACCGTTCGAGCCCGATGGCGAGCTGTGCGCCCCGCTTCGAGACGGCGAGTTCGTGAATCTCGTCGACGACGACGTGCTCGACGTCTCCGAGTGCGCGACGGAGTTTCTTGCCCGTCAACATCGCCTGCAACGTTTCGGGCGTGGTAACGAGCAGGTCCGGCGGGTCGTTTGCCTGCTGTTGTCGCTGATAGTCGGTCGTGTCACCGTGACGAACGTCCACCTCGACGTCGAGTGTCTCACCCCACCATTCGAGGCGGTCGCGCATGTCGCGGTTGAGCGCCCGGAGCGGCGTGATGTACAGCGCTCCGATCCCGAACTGATCGCCACCGGCGAGCGCGTCGAAGATCGGGAGCGTTGCCGTCTCCGTCTTGCCGCTGCCAGTCGGGGCGACGACGACCACGTTCTCCCCGGCGGCAATCGGGCCGAGTGCGCGGCGCTGTGGCTCCGTCGGCACATTGAACCCGCGTTCCGAGAGTGCCTGGCGCACCTCGTCACCGAGCGCAGTGAAGGCCCCTGCACCTGCGACGGCGTCGCCGTCTGTCATTGGGACCGATTACGTGATTCGACTGATTAAGCCCGTCGGAGTACATCGGGGTGACTCGATATCGGTTCAACAGCGGCCGACGTCGCCTGCGGATAAGAACTGATCCGACCACGCCGAGAAGGTGAAGTATACCTGATGCTCTCAGCCCGTCGCCGACCCTGCGTGAGCTTCGATGTTCTCCCAGACCTCTGTCATCCGCTCGCCGGTGAACGCAATGAGTTCCTCGACCGCTTCACCCCGGTCTTCGGGACAGCAGCCCAGGTCGCGGATGGCCTTGGTCGCCGAGAAGTGATGGACGTGGACGCGGTCGTCGCCGTCCTTCTCGTAGACGACCGTCGTACAGGGGAGCATGCCAGCGAGTTCGTGGTCGATTTCGAGGGCGTCGCGGGCGATTTTCGGGTGACAGACGACCAGGAGGGCCGTGCGCTCGACTTCCTCGCCGAGCATCCCCTCGATCATCCGGTCGAGACGCGTGACTTTCACCGTCTCGAAATCGGCGAGTTCGTGTTCGAGCTGGACGAACGGGACGGCGTCCTCGAAGGGCATGTCCAGCGTCGTATGCATCGCCTCTTCGGCAGTCGGGGTCGTGGCCTGGCTCATACCCGAACAATGCGGCGTCACCCGGGATAAGTCTACTGAGACTGTGCAACCCCGGTTCAAACACGTGGGCTGGCGTGCAAACAAAAACGGGAAACGCCCGGCTTGCCGAGTGGCTGTATGGAGTTTCACGCCGGCGTGCGCCTTGCCGAATCGTTGTCGGACTCGTTGCCTCCGCTCGCAGTAGACATCGACGGAACGCTGACCGACGAGAGTCGGGTTGTCGACCCGCGGGTCTTTCCGGTGTTGCAGGCCTGGCCGTCGACGCTCGTCATCGCCACCGGCAAGGCGGTGCCCTATCCGGTTTCCCTCTGTGAATTCCTGGGCGTCGAACCGCGCGTCGTCGCCGAGAACGGCGGGGTCGTGGTTCCGAGTCGGACCAGCGGTTTGCTGTTCCGGGGGGATCGAGAGGCGGCGATGACGGTTGCCGAGGAGTACCGGTCGCGCGGCTACACGCTGGGGTGGGGGGAGTCGGACCTGGTCAACCGCTGGCGTGAGACTGAACTCGCCGTGAGCCGCGAATCGCCGCTGGAACCGCTCGAAGAGATAGCCTCGAAGTACGGCCTCACCGTCGTCGATACCGGGTTTGCCTACCACGTCCACTCGTCCGACGTCGACAAAGGTGTCGGACTCGCCACGCTGGCGGACGAAATCGGATTCGATGCAGGGACGTTCGCGTACATCGGCGACTCCGAAAACGACAGCCCTGCCCTCGAAACCGCCGAGGTCGGGATTGCGGTCGACAATGCCCCCGAACCGGTGAAAGCCAGAGCGGATTACGTGACGGAGGCCAGGTATGCCGATGGGTTCCTGGAAGCCGTCGAGTACCTCCAGGCAGACACCGGGTAGATCGGTCGCCCCCGCGAGTTTTTATCCGATGGCGCACCCAGACGGCCCATGACCTGAGGGAAGCATCGCGGAGTGGCCAGCGGGAGCACGGCACACCACTTCGCGGGTGACTCGTGCCGTCTGTTCGCCAGATTCACGGAGGCAACCGTCGTACGCGGCGATCAAACCGGGGAAAGCTTTTATTCCGTGGGTCGTAATCCTCGCGCATGAGCCCCGACCGGGCCATCCTCAAGCGTGCCGTCGAACGCGGCGAGCGCGAGGGTGGCAGCGTCGAGTTCAAAGAGCGGCTCACGAAAGACCTCCACCTCTCCGACGGACGCCTCGAAAGTCTCGCGGCACAGCTTCGTCACCGTGTTCTCTCGGGTGACGGGGAAGCGACGTACGTGGTCGGTGTTACCGACGATGGGGGGATTGCCGGCATCCCCCCCGAGGAGTTCTCCGAGTCCATGGACGTGCTCTCACTGCTGGCACAGGAGGCCGGCGCACACATCGACGACGTCGAAACCTGGGCAGCGGATGGAGCAGGCGACGAAAATCGACTCGTCGGCGTCGCCACCATCAGCGAGGGGACAGTCATGGAAGACGACGAACACATCGTCGTGGGGACGGCGGGGCACGTCGACCACGGGAAATCGACGCTCGTCGGGTCGCTGGTGACGGGACAGTCGGACGACGGCGAAGGTGGCACGCGAAGCTTCCTCGACGTGCAACCCCACGAGATAGAGCGTGGGCTGTCGGCCGACCTCTCGTATGGGGTGTACGGCTTCGACGACGACGGTCCCGTCCGGATGAACAACCCCCACCGGAAGGGCGACCGGGCGCGAATCGTCGAGGAGGCCGACAGACTCGTCTCGTTCGTCGATACAGTGGGCCACGAGCCGTGGCTCCGGACCACTATCCGCGGAATCGTCGGACAGAAGCTGGACTACGGGTTGTTGACCGTCGCTGCCGACGACGGCCCGACGAAAACGGCCCGGGAACACCTCGGCATCCTGCTCGCGACGGAACTCCCGACCATCGTTGCGATCACGAAAGCCGATCTCGTCGACGACGACAGGCTCCAGGAGGTCGAACGCGAGGTCGAACGGCTCCTCCGGGACGTCGACAAGACGCCGCTGCGGGTCGAACGCCACGGCATCGAGGCGGCAATCGAGGAGATCAGCGAGACTGTCGTTCCGGTCGTCACGACCAGCGCCGTCACGAAGGAGGGGCTCGAAACGCTGGACAGGCTGTTCGAGAACCTGCCGAAGACGGGGATCGCACCGGAGGACGAACAGTTCCGGATGTACGTCGACCGGACCTACAACGTCACCGGCGTGGGCGCCGTCGCGTCGGGAACCATCAAATCCGGGACGGTCGAGGCCGGCGACCCGCTGCTCCTGGGTCCGATGCCGGACGGCTCGTTCCTGAACGTCGAGGCCCGGAGCATCGAGATGCACTACCATCGCGTGGACGAAGCAACCGCAGGCCGCATCGTCGGCATCGCACTCAAGGGCGTCGAGGAAGCACAGGTCGAACGCGGGATGGTCCTCCTCCCCAGGGAGGCGGACCCACAGCCTGTCCGGGAGTTCGAAGCCGAGGTGATGGTGTTGAACCACCCGACACGCATCGACGACGGATACGAACCTGTCGTCCACCTCGAAACAGTCAGCGAAGCCGCCGCCTTCTACCCCGCCGGCGGACAGTTGCTTCCCGGGGATACGGGGATAACGAGAGTCCGGTTCAAATTCCAGCCGTACCTCGTCGAGGAGGGACAGCGATTCGTCTTCCGCGAGGGCCACAGCAAGGGCGTCGGAACCGTCACGGACGTGACCCCCGGACGCTGACCGGTTCGACCGGATTCACCAGGTCACACGAATCGACCAGCGCACGCCGGAACGAGCGCACGGAGACGAACTCCCATCACTGACCAGTCAGGGGGTAGAACCGGATATCGTCCAGGGTTCGTCCAGCAGGTCGGCGACCGAATCGAGGACGAAATCCGGTGTGGGTGTCGGCTCGTCCGGTTGCCCGTCCGGGAGCCAGGCAGCACGCATGCCGGCCGCCTGCGCACCCTGCACGTCCGCATCGAGGGAGTTCCCGACGTAGACTGCGCGTTCGGGCCGCGTTTCGAGTCGGTCCAGCGCTACCTCGAACGGTTCGGGGTCGGGCTTGGCCGGGGCATCGTAGCCGGCGTGCACGACGGTTTCGAAGCAGTCGACCCCGAGGGAATCGAGTTTCGTCGACTGCATCCCCGGTGCGCCGTTCGTCACCGCCCCGAGATGGTACTCGCGCCCAAGCGTCTCCAGTGCCTCCCGGGCACCCTCACAGAACCGGACGTTGCTATGGTCGCGTTCCTCGGCGTAGGCGGGGTCCCTCCCGGACTCGCGGGCTATCGCCGCGAAGATACGTTCGCGCAGGCTCTGCATGTCGTCGCTTTCGTCGAGAAAGTCCTCGAACCGCGCGACGTACTCCGCAGTGGAGAAAAACGGTTCGACCCCGGCCCGCTCGAACACGAGCGAGAGCAGTTCGTCGGGTCCGCGCCGGTACTCGCAGATCGTTCCGTCGATGTCGAACAACAAGGCGTCAATCGGTTCGGCCATCGTCAGTCGATACGTAATCCGTCGACAAAAGGGCGACGACGTTGCATCGACGGGGATTCGGCAGTCGCAAACGCTTAATCCGTGACGTGTGAGTACCCACACATGGACATCGCTGTACTGGGGGCAGACAGTGTCGGTCGGGTGGTTGCGCGCCTCTGTTCGCTCTCGGGGGACGAGGTCAGGCTCCACTCCCACGATGCAACTATCGTCATGGACAGCATCGACGTCGTCGAACGGGAACTGGATGATGCTCAGGCCGCCGGGGAACTCGACGAGTCAGCGCGGGACGACGCAATCGACCGTCTGGAGGCGACGACGGGGCTCGAAGCAGCCGTCTCCGACGCCGACGTGGTCATCGAGACGACGACTGCCGATACGACCGCGCTCCAGGAGCGGTTCGCCGAGGTTGAGCCGCTCGTGGGGCGGGAGACGCTGATAACGACTGCCTCGCCGCTTTCATCCATCACCGCGGCGGCCGCCGGTCTCCGTCACCCCGACCGCGCGCTGGGGTTGCACTTCCCACAGCGCTCCGACGGCGCGCTCGTGGAGGTCGTCGTCGCCGAACAGACGACGATGGATGCGGTGCAGAGAGCCGAACGGTTCGTCGATGGTCTGCCGGGTGAGTGGATACGAGTGCGGGACGGGCCGGGGAATGCGTCGATGCGCCTCGCGCTCGCTCTCGAAGTGGAAGCAATGCGGATGGTCGAGACCCACGTGGCCGACGTGGAAGCCATCGACGTGGCGCTGAAGCAGGGGTACGGGTCGGAAGTGGGACCGCTCGAACGGGCCGACCGGGCAGGTCTCGCCGAACGTCTCGAAACGCTGGAGTATCTCGCCGACGAAGTCGGACCACGGTTCTCGCCGCCCGAAATCCTCGTCAGCCTCGTCTCGGCGGGAAACACGGGAGTCGACGCCGGCGAGGGGTTCTACGTCTGGGAGGGCGGGGAGCCAACGGAAAGTGCGTTCCAGGACCCGACAGTTCCACGACGCGAAGAGGGGCTGGACGACCCGGCAGGGGAGCGGCAGTGAGACTGTCCGAGGGAGCACCTCGGGCGAAGTTACACAGTAGCTGTTTCGGCCACCTGACCGTCCAACGCGGCGGTCTCCCGGAGTACACGCACCCGACAGCTTCGGGAAACGAACTTGACAAGGGTTAAAACCCGCGACACGAAACCCAGAGTCATGAGCGAAGGGCAGCAAAAACGAACCCAGAAGTGCATCTCGTGTGGTATCAACATCACGGGCACGACGGCGGCGTCGTTCAAGTGTCCCGAGTGTGGATACCAGATATACCGGTGTTCGAAGTGTCGCAAGCAGAGTAACCTCTATCAGTGCCCCGACTGCGGGTTCACAGGACCGTAACCATGGGAGACGTCGCAGCAGCTATCAAGGTGATGCCACAGAGCCCGGACATCGACCTGGAGGAACTCCAGGACCGTCTCGAAGCAACCCTGCCCGAGGGTGCCGAAATCAGTGGCGTCGAGCGCGACGACGTCGCGTTCGGCCTCACGGCCCTCATCCCGACGGTCATCGTCCCCGACGAGGAGGGCGGCACCGAGACCGTCGAGGAAGCGTTCGCCGGCGTCGACGGCGTCGAGAGCGTCTCCGTCAAGAACGTCGGTCGCCTGTAGATTCGCCTTTTCGGCGGCCGGTACCAGCCGCACTGACACCGCTCAGTGAAGCGGTTCGGGACTCGGCGGTGCCCGTCGTTTGTGGGCGCTGGCCTCGAACATCGCCCGGACGTCCTCGACGACACGTTCGTCAACACCGACCTGTCGGGCAGTCGCACTCGTCGAAAGCGGGCCGTCGACGTGGAGTGCGAGGATCGAATCGAGTGTGTCGTAGCCGATGCCGAGTTCCGCCTCGTCGGTCTGTGTGTCCCAGAGTCCGGCGGTGGGGGTCTTGTCGGCCAGTTCGCCCGGGACACCGAGATGCCGTGCAAGCTGGCGCACCTGCTGTTTGTAGAGGTTGCCGATGGGATGACAGTCCACTGCGCCGTCGCCGTACTTGGTGAAATAGCCCACGGCGGCCTCGCTCCGGTTCCCGGTGCCGACGACGAGCCCATTGCGCCGGTTGGCTTCGAAGTATCCGAGGACGGCCCGGAACCGTGCCCGGAGGTTGCCGACGGGCACCTGTAGCTCCGCGGCGTCTTTCCCCGCCTCGACGTTGGGATTGGCGTCCAGAACCGCATCGACGAGCGGATCGATGCCGACGACGTCGTACTCGATGTCGAGTAGCTGGCTCGCAACGCGCTCGGCGTCGCTCATGTTCTGTTCGGTGTTTACCTTGCTCGGCAGGACGAGTCCGTACACGTTGCCCGTCCCGAGGGCCTCGACAGTCAGGTGGGACGTCAGCGTGCTGTCGATGCCCCCCGAAAGCCCGATGACGGCCACGTCCGCTCCCGACACCTCGTACTGTCGCGAGATGAACGAGGTGATGTGCTCGCGGTACTGTTCGAGTTCGTCCGTCGAGAACGTCAGGTCGAGTGGATTCTCGGCCCGCGCAATGTCAGGCATGGTCGTGGCTAGGTGAGAAGCGTGTTAAAACCGACTGAACCGGAACGATTGACTGCCAGGTCGCTGAAACTGGACGTTCGTTCACCTAATTCGAGGCGGAGGCCCACCCTCAAGGAGCGCAGGGGTTCCGGCCCCCCGCGGAAGCACAAGCGAGTAGGGTGGGGAGGAAGCCGACACTTTCCCATCTAAGATACTGACCATAGCCAGTCCTGACACCCCAACCGTAGCCTTTACAA
>PXQO01000084.1:0-26980 GCA_003021285.1 Halobacteriales archaeon QH_2_65_14
CCCGAAGTAGAGGCCACCATCGAAGAGACGGGAGTCACTGATGGGTTGGTAAACGTCTCGACCCCGCATACGTCCGCAGCACTCTCGACAAACGAGTTCGAGGAGAAATTGCTCGATGACATGATTGACAAGTTCAAGCAACTTGCGCCGCCGAACGACGGCTATTACCACGATATCGAGCACATTCACGCTGGCGAGCAACCGAATGCCCACGCTCACCTCATTTCCGCGATGGTCAAACGACCTGTTTTGCCGATGCTGCAAAACGGGGAACTCAACCTCGGGACGTGGGAAGAAGTCATGTTCTACGAACTCTGTGGGCCACGTGACCGCGCTGTCGATGTGGTCGTGATGCACTAACCACCCACACCAGGGTACTGAAAACTGAAATCTTATTATCTATTGTTGGGAAAATGGAGGCAGGTAATGAAAAGTATGTCATCAACGCTCGGAAATGCAGTCATCGTTGCTATCGACCATGGACTCCACTGGGGTGTCTATGACGATTTCGAAGACCCTGAGGAGACACTAGAACGCTTGCTTGCATGTAATCCAGATGGAATATTGGCGAGTGTGCCCTTCATCAGGCGGTTCGAAGAGACATTATCCTCGCACGACATCTATACGATAGCGACGCTCGATATCCTTCACGATTCGGTGTTCCCTGGTGAACACAGGACCGAGGAGATTCATACGCAGGTTTTCAGTGTGGAAGAGGCTATTCGGGTCGATGCTGACGCCGCAAAAGTCGCACTCGTCTACGGACGCAAAGATAACGACGTCCTTGAGGAAAACCTCAAATTTGTGGCTGAGGCCGCAGAGCGTGGCCAGGAAAAGGGTCTCCCGCTGGTCGTCGAACCGACGTTGTGGGGCCAACTCGCCGAAGACGAACTCGATCCTGACTACCTGGCAAACGCCAACCGGATCGCCTTCGAACTGGGTGCTAATATCCTGAAAAGCCCGTATCCCGGGACTCCTGAAACGTTCGCGTTAATCGTCGAGAACGCCCCGCAACCGGTGTATATTGCTGGCGGTCCAGCATCGGAAACGGACAGAGAAGTACTGGAAATGGTCGCAGGGGCGGTCAATAAGGGGGCCCATGGAATCATGTTTGGTCGAAAGATTTGGCAACGAGAAGACCCCGCACCAATTATTGCAGCGCTGAAGGATATCGTCCACGATGGGGCTTCAGTAGACGAGGCCCACGAACACCTATAGCAGCCTGGACTGGGCACTGACCCCGTCAAAGGGTACTTTTAATGCATGATAGTTTGTCGGTTGGCGCATGAAACTCAAGTATCCACATTTCCAGGTCAATTTCAAAGTATACCCCGGGACGTATGGCGAGGACGGCCTCGCCTTCGCGAAACTAGTCGATAGAGTTGAAAAGGAGACTGGCGCATCGTTCATCCTCACCCCGCAAATTCCAGACATCAGGTATATAAAAGCGGAAACTGACCTATCGCTGACGGCGCCGTATATGGACGCCATCACTCCGGGTCGCGGGATGGGCCGTATTTTGCCAGAGACAGTTCGCGAGGCCGGGGCGGATGGCGTCGTTATCAACCATGCTGAAAACCGAGAGACGCTTTCCGACCTCGTGACAAAAATTGAGCGATGTCGAGACGTCGGCCTCGATTCGATTGTCTGTGTAGACAGCGTGGAAATGGGGCGTGCAGTTGGGATTTACAGGCCGGACAACATGGTCTTCGAGAAACCAGATGATATTGCGAGTGACCGGGCAATTACCCAATCACATCCAGAACGCGTGGAAGCGTTCATCGAAATGCGTGACGAGGTCTGCCCGGAAACAAAAGTACTTGTCGGTGGGGGAATTGCGACTGCTGAGGACGTGCGTCTCGCCTTCGAACAGGGGGCAGACGCTGCCGGCGCTGCGTCGGCCGTCTCGCTCGCAGACGACCCAGAGGCGTTGCTCCGGGATATCGGTGAAGTCATAGCCGACGCCGCAGACACGAACGCCTGATTTCTCGGGCATTGTTCAGATAAGGTCTGAAGGACGAGGCGGTCGAATTCGAAGTGTTCTATGTCTGAATTCGCCCGCCTCAGCGCCCCCAGCGACTGCATCGAATTAGAGTTTGTGGAGCGCGAAGCGACACCGGAGCCGCTGATGCGGCTCAGTATCCACCTCCACGCGGCAGGATTATCGCTTTCTGATACTGTTCGTGTTCTCGATAGCTTTGGTGTCAAACGCGCACGGTCGACCGTTCACAACTGGGTCCAGAAAGCCGATCTACAGCCAACCGACGGCAAGTCGCCGAATCACGTTGCGATCGACGAAACCGGGATTCAACTCGACAATCAGCGATTTTGGCTGTACGCCGCTGTTGATCCCGAAACCAACGAATTCCTGCATGTGCAGCTGTTTCCGACGCGAACCATCGTCTTGACAAAACAGTTCCTGCAGGAACTCCAAGAAAAACATGACGTCGCTGATTCAGCGTTTCTCGTTGATGGCGCACCGTGGCTGCAGGCTGCGCTCTTCGAAGAAAACCTCCGATTTCAGCACGTCACCCATGGAAATCGAAACGCCGTTGAACGTGTTTTTAAAGAAGTAAAACGCCGAACTGAACAGTTTGCAAACCATTTTCGCCACGCCACAGCCGAATCTGCAGAAAATTGGCTGCAAACCTTCGCGTTCGCCTAGAATCAGCTAATCTGAACAATGCCGATGGGACTAACCAAAACCTTATGTATCTTAACTTTCATTGTTATCAATCATGAGTGAACCGAAAAACCTCCTCCTGGTCTGTGGGACCTCCGTTGCAACCTCGACAGTCGTCCGCGAAAAACTCAAAAAAGAACTCCCCAAACGGGATGTCAATATCGGGACTCTCACGAAAGCAAAAGTCACCGAGGCACCCAGTAAAGCCAAAAGTGGGAGTTACGACCTTATCGTCGCGACGACATCGCTCGACCAAGACCGGTTCGATATCCCAGTGATCACCACACAGGCATTTATGACGGGTATCGGGGAAGAGGAAGTAATCGACGAAATCGTCGAAACATTGCAGGCTTCTTGAACGCGCCCGACTCTTGCATGGAAGGCTTCTCAACAGTCCCACATGCAAAGAAACGTACATAAATACATGCATTTTCATATAATATTTCTTATATAAAGTTAAAATCATAGCTTGGGCACACCGTGTACCTCCCGGCCGTATCGATTCATACTATATAAGCTTAAAATAATAGTCTCAAATATGTAGCTGCTTCAAACGTGGTGCGTATATGTCAAGGATAGAGATAGTGCGTATAAAACGTTATTAGGGTACAGTAATATATTGTTTAATGGTGTAAATAAATGACACTGATGACACCACTCCAACTCGGCGGGGTAGTACAGAGAATAAACGACGTGATACAGGGGTTAGGCGTGGAGGTATTGTTACCGATTATCATTCTCGCAATTGCGCTAATCTTCCGCGTTGACCTCGACCAGTCAATCAAGTCGGCAGTCCTGATCGGTGTCGGGTTCACCGGAATTTTCCTCGTCCTGGGCCTGTTCGGGGAAACAATTGGGTCTCTTGCCAATCAGATGGTCGAAGTAACGGGCCTCCAACTGAGTGTCGTTGACGTGGGTTGGCCTGCGGCAGCGGCGATTGCGTTTGGTATCGCCAAACTGGGGGTATGGGTCATCCCAATTTTCGTCGTCGTGAACCTGGTGTTGTATGCAATCGGGTTTACGTACACTCTTAACGTCGATATTTGGAACTATTGGCACTTCGCCTTCTTCGCCGGGTTGGTGTACTTCGCAACTAACGATTGGGTCTTGGCGATGGCTATCGGGATCATGTTCGGCGTATCCTTACTCGTGGTCGCCGACTGGTTCCAGCCAGCTATCGAAGAGACATTCGATACTCCGGGGATTTCGATTCCACACGGCGGGTCGGCGCCATTTGCCGTCGCCGCAATCCCGATTCACGAAGTCGTCAAACGTCTCCCAGTGGTCGGGTCTACCACGTGGGACCCAGATACGATTCAAGACCGCATGGGACTCTTCGGTGAACCAGTCATCATCGGATTGGTCTTGGGGATCCTGATTGGAATTGGGGCTCATGCGAACAACCTGGCCTCCGCCGATGCGTGGTACACTATCCTCGGTGCTGGTATCTCGTTCGCTGCGGTGATGCACATCCTGCCGATGATGGTCGGGATTCTGATGGAGGGTCTCTCGCCGCTCGCAGACCAGATTCGGGACTTCATGACCTCGCGGTTCGAGGGCCGCGATATGGTGATCGGTCTCGACTCGGCAATCCTCATCGGCCACCAGTCGGTGATCGCTGCCAGTCTCGTGGCCGTCCCCATCGCTATTATAATGAGTATTATCCTGCCGGGCAACCGCGTACTCTGGGGTGTCGACCTCGCTACCTTCCCGTTCTTCTTCGCCATGATGGTGCCCCTCATGGACGGTGACGTCGTCAAGATGGTTCTTTCCGGGATCGTCCTCCTCGTCCCTATGCACTACATCGCGGGCCACGTCGCGCCCCTGGTAACCGAAGCAGCAGCAAGTTCCGAAGGGTTCGAAGTCCAGTTCGAACTGATCACCGCGCCAATCGGTGACGCTGGGTCCCCAGCGACCGTCATGCTGGCAATTCCCGGCCAGGAACTCGGTGCAACCGGTGCCATGCTGAGCCTCGCAATGATAATCTTGTTCACGATCGGAGTTTGGGTCGCGGTCAGGACCTGGCCAAAACGGATGTACATGCTCGCTGGTGCATCCGAGGATAAGGCTATGGAACACACTGAACTCCGCCACTCCGGCAGCGCTGCTGGAATCCTTCCGAACAAATTCGGCAAAGCCGTCGACGTCGAAGAACCTGTCGAAGAAGCTACGGAATAACTGACCAGCGCCTTCTCCACTTTTTTATTTCGCTATTGAAAGACATACCCAGTCGGCCGGTATTCCTCGGCACGTGCTACAGTCAGCTACCCACCCGTGAACGGGTGGGCTTCAGCGTGGGACTCCCAATAACCCGTGGCTGGCTAGGTTGCGAGATAGGGGAGCGTCCGGCGGTGGTGTGTCCCCGTGACCATCAGCGTGTAGGGATAGATCACTTCAAGGAGGTAATGGAGGAACCCACCGGTGATGAGGGCCAGGGCACCGAATAACAGTGTATCGATAGGGGTCTGCACCCCAATTACACCTCCTAGGCCAGCATAATAGAGGCCGAGACAACCGATAACGGCGGTCACTGCCAGTGCAATACCCAGGTAGCGTTCGAGTGACGTCCGGAGCGACGACCCGTGAGCCTCGAAAAAATGCTCTATCTCCTGCTTCCGAGACTGTACCCACTCTCGGTCGCCAGTGATGTGGAGTCGAAAGCCGGTATCCCATTTATCTGCAGTCAGGGTTATCTGTCCCTCACGTGCTTCGAGGACTACTTCGAACAAGCGAAAAAAGGCAGGGAGCGTTACATCGCGCATGAATTCCTCACTCGAGACAAACCGATACGTCGCTGCTTCATGGGTGAGTTTAAATTCCAGGTCTGGGTCGGTGCTACCCTCTCGGAGGATACCCTCAAGGGCAGTGATTGTTTCTCCCTCGAGGTGGACCGATGGCAGGTCTGTTTCATAGTGCATGGGCTATTAGTGGTTCATATGGCCGTAAAGCGGGTAAATTTCTCGCTTGCATGGGTTTCTGTTCTTACTTGCTTTCACGCTCTCCGGTAGACTGGCGGAACCAGGAGCATTAATGCCCGTCACCTTCGATATCGACGGGGTCGACCCGAGCGTTGCACCCGGAACAGGAACGCCCGAGCCAGGTGGTCTGACTGCGAGTCAGGCGTTGACGGTCATGGAAACCTTGGGAGCACACGACGCCGTCGGGGCAGCAGACCTGATGGAAGTTGCACCGAAGTACGATGCCAGCGAAGGGACCCAGCGACTGGCTGCGTACCTGCTCGTGACCCTCCTCAAACGGCAGTTCGCGGAGTCCGAGTCCGACCGCTGAGGACGCAGACAGTTCCGATAAGACTCTTCGAAAACATGAAAGCGCATCAGGAGCGGAACGGGAATGAGTAAAAGAGGAGCAGCTCCTGGAGTGTCGAGACTGTTCGAAGAGAGGAGACAAAGCATCCAATCCGTGAGCTGCGATTCGTGGCCGACACACAGGCACAGTAGTCTCTGTCAGTCGTTTCCGGACCTGGACGATTTGGACTCCTGTTTTGGATAGTCGTGGTAGGCAGCAGTCGGATCGTCAGTGATGACGTGAGGCTGATACAGCAGCGTGTCTCCATCGATGACCCGACCGTCGGACATGTGATACTGATTTGGCCCGCCTTTGGGGATTGCTAATCGATACTCCGAGGCCATCTGCTCGTCCTGCTCCCGACGCCTGTCAATATCAGCAAAGTGCAGCGACTCGTTGACCGTCTCACGTAGTCGGTGAAGCGTGTCGGTGACGTCCGCCTCGGCATCTGCGGCAAGGTTGTTCGTTTCGAGTGGGTCCGTTTCGAGGTCGAAAAGCAACTCGGGCGCATCTCTGAACTGAACGTATTTGTACCGCCCGTCTCGGACCATACGGTAGTGCAGATCGTCATTGCCGAACATCCCGAAGCAATCGACGACGACAGGCTCCGAGTCCGGTTCCGTGCCCGTTCGCACAGCGTCGGACAGGTCACGGCCGTCCAGTCCGTTCGGTTGTTCGGCGTCCAAGAGACCACACAGCGTCGGATACAGGTCGAGCAGGCTCACGGGTGTGTGTAGTCTCTCAGGCATGCCTCCGTTTTCGCGGTGTGACGGGAGCTGGACGAACAGTGGAACACGGGTGGCAGCCTCGTGCCACGTGCGCTTTTCCCAGAGCCCATGCTCCCCCGCGAGCTCACCGTGGTCGCTCGTATAGATAATAATCGTATTTTCTAGGAATCCGGAATCATCTAATCTCAAAAGAAAGTCTCCTATTATTTCGTCTATATACTCGACAGCACCGAAATAGCCGCTTCTCGCGCGCATCATTTCCGCATGGGACAGGTCGCTCGACGCGGTACGCTCTGCGCACGCCGTAACGAGGGGGTGGTCGTCCGTGTCGCCGCCGCTCACTGTCGGTTCCGGGACGTTGTCCGGCCAGTGCTTGTCGACAAATCGACTCGGTGCAGTTCGCGGCCAGTGGGGGCGACTGAAGGACGCACAGAGGAACCACGGCTGCTCGGAGTCGGCGTGTCTGTGCTCGCGAAGCGTCGAAATAGACTCCTCGACAGTGCGGGTCTCCTGAAGGAGGCTCTCGGGGATGCCGGTTTCGCCGACTTCGGCAAGCAGACGGCGATAGTCGGGCGGATGACCGTACGGTCTCGGCGGTTCGGCCTGATGAGCGGACTGGCCGGTGAGGTCCCCGTACGTCCGCTGGTCGAAGCCGCCGAACTGGACCTGCCCGCCGAAGTGCATCTTACCTTCCAAATATGTTTTATATTCAATATTTGATAATGTCTTAGGAATTGTGGTTAGCTCCGGATCGAGGACGGAGTCGTTGTTCCAGGCGCCTGCTCGCTTTGCTTCCCGACCGCTGAGTAACGCATACCGGGAAGGTGTACACAGCGGCACTGGACAGTACGCTGTCTCGAATCGAATCGACGACCGTGCGAGCTGATCGAGTGTAGGTGTCTCGATAGACTGACCGCCCTGGTCGGAGTCGCGACAGCCGACGTACCTGAAGCTATGCTGGTCAGTGAGGATGATGAGGACGTTTGGCTGACACCGTTGCATAATTACTCGTCGTCGGGGCGGTTGATATGTGTTTAGCTGATTGCAGGCACTACGCCCCCGTCCTCAACGAGCACCGCAGTCCGCGCGAGCGGACAAGGAGCACAGTAGGGCGGGGATACAGGGCCGTCTTCGTTTTACGCTTCGGGACCCGACAGTAAACTCGGTTTCGGATATAGTGAATCTGACAGTCGCCGGTTGGGCTCTTGCGACGAACAGAGAATTAATACGCTTCGGCGGAAATGAGCTTCCATGAAGCTGGTTAGCTTCGAAGTTGAGTGTCCGACAGGGCCACACCGTCGGGTGGGTTGTCTCGAGGGGAGCACCATCGTCGACATCACCGCCGCGTACCGCGAGCTGCTCGCAAATGGGGGCGACGGCAACGTCGACGCGAAAGTCCAAAGCGCCACACCGACCGCGATGATAGACTTCCTGCGCCTCGGTGAGAGCGCATTGGAGACGGCAGAATCTGCAGTAGATGCCGTTCGGGAGGGCTCAGTCTCCCCCTCAGCTAACCGTAGATTAGAGTACGACGCGTCGTCGGTAACGCTTCTCAGCCCACTGCCGCGCCCGAATTCTATCAAAGACTGCACTGTCTACGAACAGCACCTTCTGAACAGTAGGGATTTCGAACAGGGCGACCTTCCGGACGCATACTACGCCTATCCAGTCTACTACAAAGGGAACCCGGACGCGGTTGTCCATCCCGGTGACGAGGTGGCGTGGCCAAGCTACACTGACAAGCTCGATTTCGAGTTAGAGATGGCGGCCGTTGTCGGCAAGAGGGGACGTGATATTCCGGCAGACGAGGCCGACGAACATATCGCTGGCTTCACGGTATTCAACGATTTCAGTGCCCGAGACGTGCAGAGTGAGGCGAAGCCCGTCATGATGGGGCCCTCGAAGAGCAAAGACTTCGCAAACGGATTCGGTCCCTGCCTCGTCACCACCGACAGCATCGACCCGACCGGCCTGGAGACAGTTGTGCGAGTAAACGGAGACGTCTGGTCCGAAAACTCGACTGACGGGATGTATCACTCCTGGGGTGACATAATCGAGCACATCTCCGAGGCAATCACCATCTACCCGGGCGACGTTATCGGAAGCGGGACTGTGCCGCTTGGCTGTGGACTGGAACTCGGCCGGTGGCTGGAACCGGGAGACAGGCTGGAACTTGAAGTCGAGGGCATCGGAACGCTGACACACCGTATCGGGACGAAGTACTGAGATTCGCGAAGGGAACTGACAGTCCTCTCCTACTGGTGAGTCCCTCTACCATGCTGCACGAAGGACCCCCTCGATTTCGGCGGCACTCGGGTCGAGACCTTCCGGCACGTTGTCGATGAAGCTGTCGGCGAGAATCGTCTCGACGATTTCCGGGAAGTGGTCGCGTTCTAGCCCATCTATCGAGCACAATCTCTCGGGCAGATTCATTCCGTCACGGACGGCAGTGACCTCCTCTACGATAGCCGCAGCGACTTCCTCACCCGAGTGGGAGGACGCATCGATGCCGAACGCCTCGGCGAGGAGTTGGCGGCGGCCGTCGACCTGGTTGAAGAGATAGGTGAGGACGTGCGGAGCGAGAATGGCGTGAATCACCCCCTGGGAGACGTCGTACTCACGCGAGAAACCGTGACCGAAGGCGTGGATGAGCGACGCGCGATACGCCGATGACGTCGAGAGCCCGTACTGGACCAGCATTACACCCTGGACGACCTCTTCGAGTGCCGGCGCGTCACCACCCAGTGTCGGCAGACTACGGCTCAACAGGTCCAGCCCGTGAACGGCGCTGGCATCAGTAATCGCCGTGTGGTCACGGCAGTATATCATCTCGATTCCCTTGTCGAAGCCGTTCATCGCGGAGCCTGTCAGGACGGACGTGGGCGTGTGCTCGAACAGACCCGGGTCGTAGACCCCGGCCGTCGGCGCGAGCCGGCGGTCCGAAACCCCGACGCCCTCAATCTCCCCGTCTCGCGTATCCGGGTCGAGTGTCAGCCGGGTGCCAGCAACTGTCGACATATCAGCCCCCGGGAGCGTCGTCGGAATGACGACGATCGGCAGAAGTTCGCCATCCGGGAGGTGGACAGTGCCGTCATCGACCATGGCGCGCGCAGCTTCTTCGGGGGGGCGGTCGTGGCCGGCGAGCACGCTGACGAGTTTAGTCGTGTCGAGGCTGCTACCGGCACCAAGTCCGACGCGAACACGCCAGCCAGTCGGTCGCCTAGGCTCTCCTGGACAGGCCCGATAATCCCGTCGGTCGCACCAACCGTTTTGCCACAGATGACGAGCGCACGAGTCAAATCGTGGCGGGCCAGCTCCGTTCCGAGTTCGTCTGTGATGTGTTCACCATACAGGAGTGTTCCAGGCTGGTAATCGAATCTGAATGTCTCGCTCATAGAGAGAGGCTCTTGCCAGATAACAATAAAAGCCCGGTTCGGACGAGTGGACCTCTGCGGTCGTTATCACTCGGCCCATTTGGGGTGAAGTACTCCTGTCTCACCGCCTACGATATCGGTGGGCGCTCGGAGTGGGAATGTGTCATCGGCTACGGCTCACTCGCCTCAGTTCCGGAGTCGGACTTCGGGTGCATGGACGACGGTATCGACGACAACGCGTTGTTTCCGGGTTTCCATCCACCCGACTGGCAGATTACTGGAGTCAGCGCACCGCGTTGTCCATAGAGTCGAGAGTCCGAAAGGGAAGGGAGCAGCGCAATCAGACGTACCGTAGTTGCAGTTCCAGGCGTTGGGCAGTCTCCTGCAGCATCTCGCCGTGTGACTCGATCAGTCCCTCGGGACTGGTCTGTGCAGCGGGGCCGGCTAACGCGAGCGCGCCGACAGTGCCCGTCTCGGAGTCTTGCACAGGTGCTGCGACCGAGATACCACCCTCGCGGAACTCCCCCTGGCTCCGGGCCAACCCCTCCGCACGGATTTCACGAATCTCTTCGAAGAGCGCGTCGCGGTCCGTGACCGTTCTCTCGGTTTCGGCTTCGAGTCCGACTTCGTCGAGAATCTCGTGAATCCTGCTGTCTGACAGTTCCGAGAGTATTGCCTTTCCTGTCGCGTTCTGGTGGAGTTTGAACGTGCCACCGGCATGCATATCGCGCCGCATGTCGTAGTGGTCGTTCGTGAAGTACATCCACATCCCGACGCCATCGTGCTCGACAGCAAACTTCGTCATCTCGGAGGTTTCGAACGCTATCTTCTCGACGCGGTCCTTCGCCATGAAACACAACTGATTCCGGTTGCGCACTTTCCCGCCAAAGCAGAAAAACCGCATTCCGAGACTGTACGACCCGCCGCTGTTCTCGACGTAGTTCTCCTGTTCGAGCGTTTTCAGGTGTTTATGAACTGTCCCCTTGGAGACGTCTAACCGCTCGCTCAGTTCCGTTACGCCCACACTCTCCTCTTCGTAGAGAACATCGAGAATCGACATGAGCGTCTTGTCGGACTGAATCGTCCGGCCGTTTGTCGATTGCTTGCTCATTGTGCTCGTAACGTCCCAAGCGGTAATGAGTCTTGCTACCATGGGCCGCTCCATTTACTAGCCACTCGTCCAAGATCAGTGGACACCTGCCTCCGTATTGTGTGATGAAACAACTCCCGCTTTTATACGTACAGCGTTGAGTCGCCCAGCCCCAGAATTACAGACATATGGATGTAATCGTCCGGGCAGAACCTTGTTTGGTAATGACACTCTTGTTTCTTGGAATGAAACAAGAATACCTGAACTGTTCGTGGTCCTCCGGCAGTCGAGATGAAAGCGACAGTATCTCGCTGCGACACCGAGCAGCGTGTGGCTCGCGCTGGATTTTCCACGATTACGTTCGTCGTAAAATATATTACGAAGATAATCCTACGCTTGGGTAGCCAGCGTCGAAAGAAACTGGGCTGTACCTATTCAGAGAACAATGACAGTGCCAATATCCGGTATTCACCACATGACCTGTTACGCATCAGACCCACAGGAGAACGTAGACTTCTACACCGATGTTCTCAGTCTCAGACTAGTCAAGCAAACAGTACTGTTCAGTAACCCGGTCGAGGTGTTCGAAGGGGAACCGATTTATCACCTGTACTACGGTAACACGACAGGCGCGCCAGGGACGGCGATAACGTTCAAGCCACCGGGCACCGAGGCGACCCGGGGAACGATAGCAGACGGCGAAGTCGGACGCGGACAGGTGAGCGCGACCGCATACACAGTTCCACCGGGCTCGCTCGAATACTGGCACGATCGTCTCACAGATAACGACATACCGGTTCACGGACCGAAGGAGCGCTTTGGTGACAGGCTGGTGCAGTTCCCCGACCACGATGGCCTCCCGGTCGAACTCTTCGAGGGGGAGTCGAATCTCGACCCGTGGACAGACGGGGATGTCCCGGAAGAACACGCAATCCGGGGCTTCTATGGTGCGACTCTCCGGCCACACAACGCGCTCGAAACTGGACAGGCACTACAAGCCCTCGGACTGGAAGAGGTGGGCCAGGAGTTCACTCCCCAGCGCGGTGACTGGACGCGGTACGTCATCCCGGGCGCCGACCACTCGAAATACGTCGACCTGTACAATACGCCGAATTTCCACGAAGGGAGCTGGGGTTACGGAACTGTCCACCACATCGCGTTCGAGGTTCCGGATATGCAGGCGATGTATACTGTCCGCGAGCACCTCCGTCAGGAGGGCTACTCGGTGACGTCGACCAAAGATCGGAAGTTCTTCACGTCGATGTACTTCCGCGACCCGAGCGGGATTAATATCGAAATTGCGACTGCGGAGCCGGGATTCACCGTCGACGAAGAACCGGAGAATCTCGGAGAGGAACTCAAGCTCCCGGACTACCTGGAAGACAAGCGAGACGACCTCGATTCGCGGCTGATCGACATCGAGGTGTGACGGCTCTCTCGACCGCAGCTACACCTGTGTTTCCGGCAGCCTTTCGAGCAACCTGAGTAGTGGCCACCGGGATACTGCTCCGATTACAGGGTTACTTTTATATACGGGTGAGTCGATCAGTTATCCATGGCACCCAGCCGCAAGCTTAGACTGGACAGGCGTACCCTTCTCAAGACGACAGCGGTGGGAACGACGGCCGGTGTGGCCGGCTGTTCCGGGGTTCTCGACGACTCCGAAAGCGATTTTCCATCAGAATCGGTCACGATTGTCGTTCCGTACGCAGAGGGCGGTGGAACTGACGGGTACGCTCGCATCATTCAGGAACCACTTTCGGAGGAACTCGGCGTCGAAGTGACTATCAACAACATCCCTGGTGAAACTCCCGTCACTGGTCTCAACGAACTCATAACGAACCCGAATGATGACCACCAACTCGGGATGGCTGGTCATCTCGGCCTGGTCGGGTCGGCGCTCATCTACGCCGATTGGGAGCCCTCGGATTTGAGCATGCTCGGCTCCGTCGGGAGTCTCGCGATTAGTTGCTACGGTAACGCGGAGTACGACTGGGGCGGCCTGAACGGGACGATAGAGAAGTTCAACGACGGCGAGTTCAGTCAGGTCGCCAGCATCGGGTTCGGAACCCCGTTCCATCTCGGCGCTCTCGTCGCACGAGAGCGCGCCGACTGGGAGTGGGAACAGTGGGTTCCCTACGAGGGTGCAGCCCCGTCAGTGCAGGCCGTCGCACAGGACGAAGTGCCGTTCGGTATCATCGCGTCGGTCGTCCTTCGACCGCACTACCAGTCGGACACTGAAATCGACGTTATCGGAACCCTCCGCTCAGATGGCGATCCGACGATGCCGGAAGTCGAGACGTGGTCCGATGCGGGACTCCCCAGCGTCGACGAAGTCTCGAATATTCTGATGAGCGTGTTCGGTCCCGAGCAGATGTCTGACGATGCGCGCAGTCGAATGGACGAAGCGCTCCAGAACATCATGGACACCGACGCAATCGAGGGTACTCGCGAAGAGACGGGGCTGCTCATCGACTCCTACGCGACGGCAGACGAACTCCAGGAGACGGTCTCTAAGCTCGAAACCGAGATACCGGAGATCGTCGATCTCGACCCCTATCGGAATCAGTAAATTGATATCTCATCCGGTATAGCCTCCACTATGGTATCATTCGACACTATTTTTGAAGACCAGACATCGGGTGAGCTGGGTCTTCTGACTGTCTTTATCCTGGTGTCGCTCTACATGTTCGTCGATGCCGGGAGTTACCCGGATATCATCGGGCTCTATCCCAGAGCCCTGTCCGCTATCGTCCTCATCTGCGGTCTGTTGCTGTTCGTTCGGAATTTGCTTCCGGCCCCAGTACAGAACTACGTGACAGAATCGGGCACGCCGCTGGAGTCGTCGACTGAGGTGGCCGAAGAGCTACCGTCCGAGAACAGTGAGCCCACGGACGCCTCTCAATCGCAGACAGAGGGAACATCGAAATCACAGGTCGTACTGACGCTGCTCATCAGCGGGTATCTCCTCCTCTCGTATTTCATCGGGATGTACTTCGCGACACCGGTTTTCGTGTTCGTGTACGGGTTAACTTTTAGACTCGGCTGGAAGATGACGGTGGGGCTCACCGTGCTCGCGTCGGCCACCGCTTATATCTTCCTCGCCGTCTTCGACGCCCCGATTACCTCGGGGGTGCTGCTATAATGGCGAGTGTCGTTAGCGCACTCCCCGAAGCTCTCTCGATTGTGTTCTCCTGGCCAGCGTTCGGACTCCTGGTAGCTGGCGTTGTCTTCGGCATCACTCTCGGCGCAATCCCCGGCATCGGTTCCGTCATCGGGATGGCAGTCACGCTTCCGTTGACGCTCCCGCTCTCCGGAGCGGAAGCACTCATTTTCCTTACCGCAGTCTACAGCGGCGCGATGTACGGGTCTTCAGTGGCCGCGATTCTGATCAACGTTCCGGGGACACCGGCGTCCGCGGCGTCGATTTACGATGGGTATCCGTTGACGAAACAGGGCAAGGCAAAAGACGCGCTCGCCATCTCTGCAACGTCCTCGGCACTCGGCGGGACAACGACCATGGTAGCCTTGTTCGTCATCACACCGCTGGTCTCCTCTATCGTGTTGCTGTTCGGGACGCCACACATCTTCCTCGTGACGATACTCGGCATCATCATGATCGCGGTCATCGCGGCCCAGGGGTCGACGATCAAGGGCGTCCTGTCGGGTGCATTCGGGCTGTTGATAATGACCGCCCCCTCCTATTGAGCGGGCTATCGTTCGTTGCCATCCTGCTGGGCGTCTTTGCCATTGCCGAGATGATTCGCATCATCGATATCGAGGGCGGGACGGCCGCCGAGATCGCGGAACTGGGGGGCAACACCGTCCGAGGCATACAGACGGTACTTGCAAACAAGCTCCTGATGCTCAGGTCCTCGTTTCTCGGAATGGGAATCGGGAGTCTGCCGGGAGCCGGCGGCGCGGTCTCGAACTTCATCGCCTATGCCGTCGAGGTCCAGCGATCCGATGACCCGGACTCCTACGGAACGGGGAACCCTCGCGGCCTCATCGCGACGGAAAGTTCGAACAACGGAACTGTCGCCGGTTCGCTGATTCCCGTCCTCTCGTTTGGAATCCCCGGGAGTCCCTCGACGGCGATTCTGCTCGGCGCATTCCTCATCCACGGCATAGACCCCGGCCCGACCCTGTTCGAAAACTCGCTCGACCTGATTTATGCACTCATCGTCAGTCTCATCGTCTCGAACGTCCTCATAATTGTCGTTGGTTTGATGCTCATTGCGCCGTTCGGATACAAGATCTCGCTGGTCGATACCAAGTACATCATTCCGATTATCGTCGTTCTCGCCGCACTCGGGACGATTTCCCTGCGGTCGAATCCAATCGACCTGCTCACGATACTCGTATTCGGTATCATCGGGCTACTGATGAAGCGCTACGACTACTCGATTGTGGCGCTCGTCCTCGGTGCGGTACTGGGGACACTCTCCGAACGGACACTGAATCGCTCGCTGCTTCTGTCGGACGGGTCACTCAATATTTTCGTCGGCGATCCCCTGGCGATACTCCTTGTCAGCCTTATTGTCGGCATTCTTCTGGTTCCCGTTCTCAAGGGATCGATTCGTCGGGCCCGTTCGTAATTCAGCCCAAACGTCCACGAAAATCTCTTTAGTATCAATCTCAAATTAATAAATCAAAAGTTACATTGTACGGTACGATTCGCGACGTACTGGACTACGGGTAGTTGACCGAAGAGTGCGAACGAGTATAGACTTTGACCACCGAGATACGGTGACGATGCTCAAAAACAGACCCCTTCCGGGCAAATCCGAGCCGAAATCTACTGAAAACACGATTCTCCTGGACGGAGACGACACCGTCTATCGCCAGTATCTCTAGGACGATGTCACCGCGTTCGGGTATCGAAGCCGTACAGAAGAGCAACAATCAGTTGACTTGGCGAGGAATCTTGCTAACTCCCTGGGACGTGATGTACGACAGGGAGTGAAGACGACGAACCGCTTGAAGAGGTTCGCGTCTTAATGATTCCGAAAACCTTTGAGGGTTAAGAGCGATGACAGAGTAATGGAACGCTCACGTCGAAAAGAGATTAAGCATCACCTCTCAGAGGAAGAGATTGATGAGTTGCTACGTGATGCAGAAGACGAACATCGGCTTCGGCGTCTCGGATTTTTGAAAAACCTCTATCAGGGCGATTCGATTCCGGAAGCCGCCGACCGAGAAGGTCGGTCGGCTACCACTGGTGGCCGCTGGGTTGATGCGTGGAACGAATATGGGGTAGAAGGACTGATGCCGAGTTTCGGAGGCGGTAATGCTCAACATAACTTTTGCAAATAAGAGCCGAGAAATTGATCGATTCAAGATTTGGCGAATCCAAGTCTCTCTGTGAATTTGTTGAACAGGCGGCGAGCGAGAGTCCGAAAGGAGCTCTCGCTCGCCACAACAATCGGAGAGGCAGCACGTTTGAGCGTTTTCCAGACCTGCTCGATTGGGTTGAGGTGCGGTGAACCAACTGGAAGAAATACGAGATCAATGCCAAGTTGATGCGCACGCTTGCGCGTGTACTCACAGATATGCGACGAGAAGTTGTCCAAGACGAGCAGAATCCGGGCACGCGGATTCTGCTCGCGGACTCGTTCAAACAAGGCACAGATGTTCTCTTTCGACTGATCTTCAGGGAACATCAGGACGCTCTCCCCGTTGAGCGTGTAACACCCGACCGCTGGTTCATCAAGTTTCACCAGCGGTCGTTCTAGTGTCGGATCATCAACGTACCACAGTCGGTGAGAATTATCGAACGGCTGTGGATGTGATGCATCGCAAAAGCCGACGACTGTGCCGCCATCTGTACAAATATCGTCGTCGAGGACCCAGCCTTCGTCATCGTCGTCTGAGCGTTTGTTGTGAGGTGTCTGGTCGCCCTCGTCGAACGCGTCGTCGACGCGTTCTTCGAGGATTTCTTCAGAATTCTCTGGTCGAGAAGGGCGTTTTGGACGTGGTTTCGCGTACGACAAGCCAAGATTGCGTAGGAAGCGATGGAGATAATCAGGATGATATTGAACGTCAAACTGTTCGTCTAGAAGGTGCTGTATTTCCTGCGCTTTCCACGGCTGGTCTTCGCGCAGCATCTGAAGGAGTTGTTCTTGCTGTTCTTCGCCGAGCTTCGGGGGCCTGCCGGCCCCGAAGTTCGGCGTCAGAAGCCCAAGTCCACCTTCGTTCCAGCGGCGCGCCCAACGACTTCCTGTTGACGCAGACTTGCCAACATCGTCGGCTGCGTCTTCCAGATTTGCTCCCTTGTAGAGACGTTTGACAAAGGTGAGTCGTTTCGTGACCTTTGGATCGTCTGCTTCGTCCAGCAGACGATCCAATTCTTCCTCACTTAGATGCCGAACAATCTCGATCCGCCGATCCCCACTCATTACCTTCCTGTCTCACGCCAGGCCCATAACTTCCGTCACTCATTACGCTTCCCGGTGCTCGACTCGGCGGCCGACGCGAGCACTGAGCGGGCGGTGTCTTCGCGAGCGAAGGCCAGCGAGTCACAGCCCGCCCAACGGAGCGAGCAGGACTGTCTCGCCAGGCGGAGAGCCAAGCGCGCAGCGAGCGCGTGGCCGACCGGAGAGAGGCCACGGCTTGCTCGAACGGCGAGCGAAGCGAGCCGTGAGAGGCCCCCGAGTCGAGCAGGCGGGAGCTTCCCACACATTCGAGTTCTTCCATTTCTTCCCCGAGGTACTAGAAGGCGGTGCGGAGTAGCGAGGCTGGGACGAACTTCCACCTGTGAACTGTCGGCGTAGGGTTACTGTTTTGAGAGGTAATTAATGGTCAAGCGTTCCGCGTTACCGGTCAGTTGGCCCTACACGTACGGCGGTGATTGGGCCTATGTCACTGACTTTTCGTGGTAAGGCGAGCAACTGTCTTGGACTGTCCCTGTGACCCAGTGACAAGCCGCTCCCGTTCTCGTGATAATTTACAGTACACCTAGGCGATTTTTATCCGACCTAGTGGTATCCAGTCACAAACCCCGCTCGTGGGACACTGGGTTTCAGGGTCGTAACTTATTTTTCATGTGCTACCGTCATTTCGGGTATGGTCCCCACGGATTTACTGCACTCGGATGCACTGTTTTATACGGGCGTCTTCGCAACACTGATCTTGATCCTCCTGGGCGTTTCCTTCCTGGGGATGCTCTGGGTCAGGACAGGATTCACCGTCTTCGCATTCGTGGTTCGGACCGCCCACAAACTCGGACTCTACGACCCCGACGAGAACACCGGGCGGACGGAGTCAGCAACGAACCGACGAATCGACCGGTTCTGTGTCCTGTACTCTCGTGTACTCCAGTCCATCAGCCGTCTGGTCCCCGGAAACCCCAGACGGCATCCGCACGTCGTCATCGTCCCGGTCCTGCTGGTGTTTGTGCCGTCGGTTATCCTGCTCCTCGTCGTCATGTGGGCGATTCCGGTCACACTCGCCGGGTACGTCGCAGGCAGCAGTACGGGGTCCTGGTCGACTGTACTCGCGTTCCTCAGCCTGGTCGCGTACTTCTATTCGTTCGTCCTGCTCTGGAACCTCACGAAGAAGGCTCCCCGCTGGTTGGAACGAGGCCGCAGCCGTCTCGGTATCTGACTCGTCCCGCGGTCAGCCATCTGCGGCCGGGACGTCGGGTCGGAACTCACTGCTCGTCCGTTTCCACTCGTCGGTGGTGAAACCAACATGGACGACAGAGAATTCATCGAGACCGGGAGAGTACCTCACGCGAATGCAATCGAGACGAAATAGACCCCGATGGATGAAATCGATACATACGACAGCGTAGTTCAATCTTTCACCACTACTGAAATGTGCGCCCGGAACACTAACGACCGGCATCATTCCCGGCGTCGTGCCGCGTCAGCCGGCTAACCCTCGTGCCGGGCGGGTGACCTCTGGTCACCGGATGCGCGGGCGGCGAACGCCGCAAGCGCGGGGGACTGCATCGCGGTCCCCGAATGCGCGGGCGGCGAACGCCGCAAGCGCGGAGCTATCGCGTGCCCGGGTTCACCGCGCGTCATCGCACCACTGTGGGGTACACTCGGGCGGGGACTGAGGCACGCATCCCGGAATAGGCCGCCGACGGGCAAGAAGCCTTCGCGTGCGGGGCCGGTCGGGAGGAGCGTGCACCGAGACCAGTACGTATACCAACCACCGGGGGTTTAGAGGAACCTGTGACCCGAAGCGAACGGATTGCGATTCTGGGCGGCACGTTCACGCCGATCCACAACGGCCATCGCGCGCTGTTACACACGGCGTTCCAGACGGCGAGCCACGACGGCGAGGGGGACGGACACGTCATCGTCGGACTCACCGATTCCGACGTCGCCAAACAGACGCGCAGCGACCCGCAACACGCCGCGCAACTCGGCCAGTTCGAGGAGCGGCGGGCGAAACTCGACGAGGAACTGTCGAAACTGGACGGGACGTACTCCGCCTCCTACGAGATCATCCGGCTGGAGGACACCCACGGCCCGGCGGCGACCCGGGCGGACGTCGACGCGCTCGTGGTGTCGCCGGAGGCCAAAGCACAGCGCCGGGCCTACGAACTGAACGACGAGCGCGTCGCCGACGGCCTCCCTCGGCTTGAAGTCCACACCGCCCCGTTCGTGGTTGCCGAGGACGGCACCCGCATCTCCAGCACCCGCATCCGGAACGGTGAGATCGACGAGGACGGGCGGATTCTGGACGACCGGCGCTAGAGCGCGTACTCGTCTTCGGTGAACTGGACGTAACCGCCGTTGCGAAACTGGCGTTTCGTTCGCTTGTACTCCAGTACGAGTTTGGTGCCCGCAAGCCCGGACTTGAGCATACTCACGAGCGTGTAGTTGCCGCGGTTGAGCATCCTGTCGACGGTGTCGAACGCCCGGTCCCAGTCGGCCGGTCCGTACTCCCGGACGACCTCGGCCATCGTCACGTTTCGGAGCAGTTCCGTTCCGAGGGCGTCCTGCCACTCGGCGTTGTACCGTTCGAGACGCCCATCACCGGCGAGTCGCCCGGCAATTTTCCCGGTGGCCGAGGTGCCCCCCATCGCACCGCCGACCACCGCGATGCCGGCGTCAGTCGGCGATTCGATTGGCCGCGTCGAGGAGATGGCATACGTCTCGGTCCCGCCGCGCTTCCCGCGGTCCTCGACCAGCGGGAAGTCATCGATGTCGTAGGCCGGGTACTCCCGTTCGAGTAGCCGTTCGAGATAGACACTGCCCCGTGGGATTTGCTCGTCATCCGACCGGAGGAGGTCCCACTCGTCGCGGTCGTAGTCGTCGATGTCCAGCCCGATGGGCATCGTCAACCCGATACGGGCGACGTTCCCGTCGTTGGGGAAAATCCACGGGTATGCGGTGTGGCCGGGCATCAGTCCCCACCAGAACTTCAGCCGGTGGGGGTCGTAGACCTCCTCGGGCACCTGCCGGTGTTCCTGATACGCGATGTGGTTGACCTCCGAGGGGTTCAGCACGTCCGCCATCGACCGCCCCTCGGGCGTGAACTGGTCCAGCGTCTCGATGGTCACTGTCCGCTGGGGACCGTCCGCGAGCACGAGGTGCTCCGCGATGACCTCCTCGCCGTTCGATAGCCGCAGGCGGTGTGTGTGTCCCCCGGCGAGGTCCGTTTCGACGTCCGTGACGCTGGCCCCGACCTCGTAGTTCGCGCCGGCCCGCTCTGCCTCCTCGCGGAGCCAGTCGTCGAACCTCGCCCGGTGAAACGCACAGCCGAACTCCGGATACGAGGACTCGATCCCGGTGTAATTGATAGAGAGTTCCGCCGACGGCCCGATGAAATCCCCCCCGTCGAGTCGCCGCAGAATGACGTCCTCGGGGAAGTCGTCGGGATCGAACCCCATCAGATCGATCCAGTAGTCGAGCAGCCCGGCTGCGTCGGTCGAATCCGGGCCGGCTCCCTCCCGGTCGGCCCGCGGGACGCCCTTCTCGAAGACGACTGCACTGGCACCGGACTCGGCGGCCGTCCAGGCCGCGGACGTCCCGGCGGGACCACCACCGACAATCGCAACGTCGACGCGCTCCATATCCCAACGTCCCACCCGGAGTTTAAATTCCCTGCCATCCCTGCTGGGTCGTTTCCGATCCGACACGCCGATATGTGCAGGGTTTATGTATTTGATTGGGTTTCAATGGTATCAGATGTATTTTACCGGCAAAGCTTAAGTTCTCCGGGCCACTACTTCCACGTAGAGAAACCAATGAGTCACGCACGCACACCGATAGAAGCGTTCTTCGAGTTCCAGCGGGAGGCACTCAGGGGGACGGAAACGGCAGTCGAAACGGCATTCGAGTTCAACCGGGAGATGGCCGAAACGTTCCACGTGAGCGGGGAGTCCGGCCGCGAGATGGGCGAGATGACGCTGGAGGCCTCCCGGCAGTCGCTGCATCGCACGCTCGACGCCGTCGAGTCGATGCCCGGAGAGACGCCGGGGCTCGCGGACGTCCGCGACTCCGTCGACGAGACCTTCGAGGCTGCCGACGCGGAGTACGAGCACGTCGCTGACGGCGTCGTCGAGAACGTCGAACAGCAGGTAGAACTGTTGCTCGCGTTCAACGAACAACTGGAGACCCAGTTCCTCGACCTGCTCGAAGAACTCGAAGCGGGAACGGAGGCGGTTGCTCAGGAGGCGAGTCGCAGTATCGACGAACCCGTCGAAATCGACATCCCGGACGACTCGACCACTGACGCCGGCGCTGGCGATTCGATCAACGACGTCGAGACGGTCGAGGGCATTGGCCCAACCTACGCCGAGCGTCTGCGCGACGCAGGAATCGAGACGGTCAGCGACCTGGCGGCGTCAGACACTGCCGAACTCGCCGACGTCGCCGACACGTCCGAATCCAGAGCACAGGACTGGCTCGACCAGGTCGAAGGCTGAGAACCGGCGTCCCGACGATTCGCGGTTGTCGGACTCTTTTGGGGCGGCGTGTTGTGACGCCCCGGGCGGCGGTTACCCGGCGTCGTCCGGGACGCCGGACAGGGAGCGTCCAGCGCTCACCTCTTCGAGCGTCATGTCGATGTCCTCCCGGATTTCGTTCAGCCTCCGGGTGACGTCCTCGTACTCCTGGCTGCCGTGTTCGTTGACCGCTTCGAGCGTGGCCTTCTTAACTGCGAGGCTGAAAAACTCCTGGCTCTGCTCGTCGTATTTCGCCCGTTCGAGCAGGACCTCCACCAGCGCGAGCAGTTCGTCCCGGGTGATTGGCTTGGTCTTGTACTCGTCGAAGGGGAGGTCGACGATATCGCGTTCGGGTTCGACGGCGGTCAGCATCGCTATCTGTACGTCGAGCCCGTACTCGGTGAGGCGTGCGAGCACCTCGTCGCCGGACATCTCGGGCATGCGCCTGTCGAGCACGACGACATCGACGTGCTCGTCGACCTGCTCCAGTGTGTCCTCCCCGCTGGTCGCTGTCTCGACGCTGTACGTTCCCTCCAGGAACGTCCTGTAGAGAGTGGCTAGCTCGGGTTCGTCGTCCACGATGAGAACGGTTGCATCCTCGGTGTCGGTCATATCTATCTCCAGTTCGGACGCCTGCCCCGAACGCCGGGGTGTCCCGCACTCATCACGGCGTCCTGCTCTCACACGCGAATGTGTATCGACTACCGGCATAATATCTTCGCTCCCGGAACGACCACCACGGTTCCGGGGTTGATCGAGGCGCTCGAATTCGGCGATAGCCTCTCCACCTACGTCGAGTTTCTGCACGAACTTGCGGCGCTCCGCGACGAGGACGTCGCCGGAACCCTCGCTTATCGACCGGTCAGACGCCGCCAGAGCCGCCGGTGCCAGGGGACGAGCACGCCGGGCTCTTTGACGACCAGCACCGACGTCTCGCTCTCCGCGGCGACGATGTCGGTCGTCTGTCCGAAGAACTCGTGGAAGCGGTCGCCTTTCGACGGCGCACCCATCACCAGCAGGTCCGCACGGTTCCCGCGTTCGACCAGCGTTCCCGTGACGTCGTTCGTCCGGACCAGTTTCGTCTCCGCCGGGGAGGTCAGTAACCCGGTCAGGTCGTCGAGGTATATCTCCGCCGACCGCTGGGCCTCCTCGGAGGCGTCCTCGGGAATCGCCTTCACGAGGGTCAGGGTAGCGCCGGTTGCCGCGGCGATGGCGTCCGCGAGTTCGACCTCCGCCCGGTCGTAGGGGCCGATCTCGGTCGCGACGACGATCTCCTCGATGGGTCGCCTGTCGCGGTGTTTCAGCACTGCGAGCCTGACGGGTACCTCCGCCCGGAGTATCTCGTCGACGTGGCTCTCCCGGAGGTGGCGTTTCCGGACCGGATCGAGCCAGTCGACCAGCATCAGTTCCGTCTGTTCGTTGACCAGTTCCAGCAGCGCGTCGGTGCGGTCGCGGGCACGAACGTGGTCGAACGTGACCTGGTGGTCGCTGATGTCGACGTCCTCCCGGATGGTCTCCTGCCAGTCGTCGTCGACGTCGTGGTCGAACTCCGCCAGCGGGACGTGTGACGGCACCTCGGAGATGGTGACGACCTCGATGTCGGCGTCGTACTGCTCCCCGAACGCCTCCATCACCGTCTCCAGGTGGGGGCTGGTCTCCCCCTCGACAGTCTCGACGATGATGTGGGGGCGTTCCAGCCCGAGTTCCCCCATCCTGTCTTCCTTCTCGTCAATCGACTTCTTGTACTGGACCCCGAGCACCTGGTCGGTGACGTCGTGGTCGGGTTCGACCGATTCGCCGATCCGTTTCTGGTAGTAGTACCAGCCGATGCCGAGCAGGACGAACGCGACGGCAGCTACCTGCGAGAGTAATCCCAAAAGCGGGATGAGCAACAGTGCTGCCGTCGTTCCGGCAAGCGGCAGGACCGGTGAGAACGGAATCCGATAGTCGGGGTCGTACCACTCGGGCTGGGCACTCCGGAGCAGGACGACAGTCACGTTGAGCAGGGCGAACACGAGAATCCCGAACGTTCCCCCGAGTTTCGCGAGATCCTCGACCGGCAACAGGAGCGCCAGGGCGACCATCACTCCGCCGGTTATCCATATCGAGTGGGTCGGCGTTCCGAACCGCGGCGAGGACCGCCGGAGCGACGGCATGGCGAGTCCGTCCCGCGCCATCGCGAACGGGAACCGCGACGACGAGAGTACCGCCGCGTTGGCCGTCGAGAGGGTCGCGAACACTCCCGCGACGACGATCAGGACGCCGCCGACCGTCCCGAGAAACAGCTTCCCCGCTTCCGCGACGAGCGCGTCACCCTCGCTTGCCACGACCTCGTCGATGGGCATGACGCCGACGATGACCAGCATCACGGCGACGTACAGGAGCGTGACGAAAATCACGGCGGCAAACAGCGCCCGGGGGAGGGTCCGTCCGGGGTCCTCGACCTCTTCGGCCAGTGCGGTCGCCTTGACGATGCCGAGATAGGAGATGAACACCAGCCCCGTCGTCTCGACGAGGCCGCGTGGCCCCTCCGCCAGGAACGGATCGAGGTTGTCCGTCGCTATCTCGAACGTGCCGGACCCGACGAACAGGGCGATGACTGCGACGAGTCCGACGACGACCAGGTTCTGTAACTGGCCGCTCTCCTCGGCCCCGACCCAGTTCAGTAGCGTCAGCAGAACGCCGGCGACGGCGGCGACCGCGAGCTCCGGGAGTGCCAGGAACTCGGTGACGTACCAGCCCAGGCCGACCAACGCGAACGACCCCTTGAGGATGAGCGAGAGCCACGCGCCGAGTCCGACGACCGTCCCGACCAGCGGTCCCATCGCCCGGCTGACGAAGTAGTACGACCCGCCCGCTCTCGGCATGGCCGTCGCCAGTTCGACCGCACACATCGTGGCGACGAACGCGATTATCCCGGCAATTGCGAACGCGAGGACCGCCGACGGGCCCGCGCTCTCTGCCGCCGGTTGCGGGAGGACGAAGATGCCGGCACCGATCATCGTCCCCGTGGCGGTCGTGAACACCGCGAGAAAGCCGAGGTCGCGACTCAAATCCGACTCGTTCCCGGAAACCATTCTCGTCGCTAGTTACTTCCTCAAGCCCTAAAGGAGGCTGTTTTCGAACCGACGAGCGCCCGGCCAGTCTCCGGCGCTTTTTCCCCTCAGAATCCCTCGCGCCAGTCGCGCTCGTAGGCTTCCTGGGACCCGGTGGCCGTCCATGTGCGCCTCGATGGCCCGGCGTGGGTCGACTTCCGTGACGACCGTCCGTGCGCCGAGTACACGCGCCTCGCGTGCGATGGCCCGGCCCACGTAGCCGTAGCCCGCGACGACCACGACTTTCCCCGCGAGGATGGCGTTGGTCGTGATTGCCACGTTGGTCAGCGCCGAATCAGTCGAGTGCCGTTTCGATTGCGCTCTCCAGGTCGCCCCAGAGGTCGTCGACGTGTTCGATGCCGACGCTGATGCGAACGAGTCCGTCGGTTAACCCGGCGTCGAGACGCTCCTCGCGGGGAATCGACGCGTGGGTCATCGTCGCCGGCTGTTCGATGAGGCTCTCGACCCCGCCGAGGCTTTCGGCGAGCGCAAACACGTCGGTCGCGGAGACGAACTCGGCCGTCTCATCGAGCGTCGCGTCGAGTCCGAAGCTCATCATGCCGCCGAAGTCGTCCATCTGTTCGCTCGCGAGGTCGTGTCCGGGATGGGAGTCCAGCCCCGGGTAGTACACCTCGCTCACGTCGGGGTGGTCGTCGAGTCGCTCGGCGAGTATCCGGGCGTTCTCGCAGTGGCGGTCCATCCGCAGGGGCAGAGTCTTCGTCCCGCGCAACACGAGGAAACACGCGAAGGGGTCCGGCGTCGCCCCGACGCTGTTCTGGTAGAACCCGAACCGTTCGTCGAGGTCGGGGTCGTCGGTGACGAGCGCCCCCCCGACGACGTCGGAGTGGCCGCCGAGGTACTTGGTGAGAGAGTGGGAGACGACGTCCGCACCGTGTTCGAGCGGCCGCTGGAGGTAGGGCGTGGCGAACGTGTTGTCGACCGCACAGAGTGCGTCGCGGTCGTGGGCGATGTCGGCCAGTGCCTCGATGTCGTTGATACGCATCAGCGGGTTCGTGGGCGTCTCGACCCACAGCAGTTCGGTCTCCGGCCGGAGCGCGTCCCTGACTGCCTCATCGTCGGTCGTGTCCACGAACGAAAACGAGAGGTCGTAGTCCTCGAAGACCTGGCGGAACAGGCGGTGGGTGCCGCCGTAGACGTCGTCGCCGGCGATGACGTGGTCACCGGCTTCGAGCAGGTTCAGGACCGTGTTTATCGATGCCATCCCGCTGGCGAACGCCCGGCCGAACTCGGCCCCTTCGAGCGCGGCAAGGTTGTCCTCCAGCGCCGTCCGGGTCGGGTTTCCGGTCCGGGAGTACTCGTAGCCACGGTCCTCGCCCGGGCCGTCCTGGACGTACGTCGAGGTGGCGAAGATGGGCGGCATTATCGCGCCCGTCTCCTCGTCCGGCGTCTGTCCGGCGTGGATGCTCTTCGTCTCGAACCGGTGGTCGGCGTGACGGGCGTCGCGGCGCTCGTGTGGGCGCTCGTCGTTCTGTTCGTCGTCTGGGGTGTCGTGTTCACTCATCGGTGGTCCACTCCTCGAACGAGCCGTAGATGTCCTTCGAGAGGTATCGTTCGCTGGAATCCGGGAAGACCGTCACGACCGTCTCGTGCGGGGCGTCGAGTTTGCCGCGTGCGATGCGTTCGGCCACGTCGATTGCGGCCAGACTGGCAGCGCCCGCGCTCGACGCGACAAACTGTCCTTCCTCGCGGGCGAGCCGTTTCAACTCCTCGTGAGCGGCTCTGTCGCTGATCTGCTGGACCTCGTCGACGAGTTCGGGGTCGAACAGCTGTGTCGTCT
>PXQO01000084.1:27011-47728 GCA_003021285.1 Halobacteriales archaeon QH_2_65_14
GAGCCGATCCCCTCGATGTTGTACTCCTCCTTTTCGACGCGCTTTCCTTTCGTCTGTGCCAGCAGCGAGCCCTCCGGCTCGACCGCGGTGACGTGGGCGTCGGGCTCCCGTTCGAGGACGTACCGGGCGATTCCCATCAGCGTTCCCGCGGTGCCACAGCCGGCGACCACTGCGCCGACTTCGCCGTCTATCGCCTCGTATATCTCCGGCCCCGTCGTCTTCTCGTGTGCCTCGGTGTTCAGCGGCGACGAGAACTGCTGGGGGACGATTGCATTGTCCATCTCGTCGGCGAGTTCGTGTGCTCGCTCGATTGCCCGTTCCATGCCGTCCTCGGTCGGCGTATTCACGACTTCGGCTCCGAGCGACCGCATCAGCGTCTGTTTCTCGACGCTGAACCGCTCCGGGACGACGAACATCGCCTCGATGTCCATCTGTGTCGCCGCGAGAGCGATGCCGATGCCGGTGTTCCCCGCCGTGGGTTCGATGAGTGTCCCGCCCGGTTCGATGTCTCCCTGCTCCAGGTGTTTCTCGACCATGTACATCCCGATGCGGTCTTTCACGCTCGCTCCCGGGTTGAACGATTCGAGTTTCGCGTAGACCGGGACCTCGTCGGGGGCCGCCTGGACCCTGACGAGGGGCGTCTCGCCGATGGTGTCGAGCACCGAGTCGAGCGGCTCCGTATGGGTCGTCATGGCTCCCTCCCGCCTGGCAGTTTCGCGACGGTCATCTCCCTAGAGACTGCCCTCGCCTCGGGTTTAGAACTGTCCATTCCTGACGAGGCAGTGTTAACTTAGCGACCGTGCTGATCGGCAAACAAGTCCCCGGAGAGAGTGCTTCGACCGGGACCTACCGCAGGAAGCCCCCGCTGTCTCGACTCGGGGGATTCTCACGGCTCGCTTCGCTCTTGCGGTTCCCTTCGGTCACCGCGCGAGCAGGTGGAGCGCTCGCGGTGCTCCCGCTCCCGCTCGCCGTTCGAGCAAGCCTCGCTATTCTTTTCACCGCAGGGTCCCATCACAGGGTATGGGACTCGACCTCGACGCCGAACAGCTAGACAGGTACTCGCGTCACATCATCATGGACGACGTGGGTCCGGAGGGACAGGCAGCCCTGCTCTCCAGTTCCGTCCTGGTCGTCGGGGCAGGCGGACTCGGCGCGCCCGTGTTGCAGTATCTCGCGGCGGCGGGCGTGGGCCGACTCGGCATCGCCGACGACGACCGGGTGGAGTTGAGCAACCTCCAGCGCCAGGTCATCCACGGCACGGACGACGTCGGGGGCAAGAAAGTCGACAGCGCCGCGGAGTTCGTCGAATCGCTGAACCCCGACATCGACGTCGAACGCCACGACGTCCGCGTCACGGCCGATAACGTGATGGACCTCATCGACGGCTACGATGTCGTCGTCGACGCCTCGGACAACTTCCCGACGCGGTTCCTGCTCAACGACGCCTGTACGATAGCCGGTGTGCCGCTCAGTCACGGCGCTGTCTACCGGTTCGAGGGACAGGTCACGACGTTCACCGGCGGTCAGCCCTGTTACCGGTGTCTGTTCCCCGAGGCACCGCCGGAGGGGACGGTTCCCGACTGTTCGACCGCGGGTGTGCTTGGCATTCTCCCGGGAACCATCGGCGCGATGCAGGCGACCGAAGTCGTCAAACTCCTGCTCGGCCAGGGCGAGACGCTCGACGGACGCTTGCTGGTGTACGACGCCGAGGGGCTGGAGACGCAGACGGTCCCCGTTCGGCCCAACCCCGACTGTCCTGTCTGTGGCGAGAATCCGGTCATCGAGTCGGTCCTCGACGGGCAGTACACGGGCCGGTGTGTTGTTCCCGAGTGATGGAACGTATCGTTCCCGACCGATTAGCCGTCAGACGGCCTGTCAAAACCTCACGTTCGGTATTCTCGCACTGCAATAACGCCGCTCGCGGACTCCGACCGAGTAATCGAGCCACTGGCCCTGCGTTCAGATGTGGCCTCGAAGTGGGCGAGGAGTCCTGGGCTACTCGTACAGCCAGGTCTCGTCGATGCGTTCCCACTCGACGAGTTCTTCGTCGTCGAAAAAGAGGGCGATTTCGCGCTCGTTGGCACCGGGGTCCTCGTGGTCGGAGCCGTGGATGACGTTCCGACCCAGGTCGAGCCCGTAGTCACCGCGGATGGTGCCGGGTGCGGACTCGGCGGGGTCGGTCTCGCCCATCATCTTTCGCACCTGTCGGGTGGCGTCCTGGCCCTCCCAGACCATCGCCATCACCGGCCCCGACGTGATGAAGTCGACGAGCCCCTCGAAGAACGGCTTGTCCTCGTGTTCCGCGTAGTGCTCGTGGGCCAACTGTTCGTCTATCTGCATGAACTTCGCGCCGACGAGCTTGAGTCCGCGGCGCTCCAGCCGGGAGATGACCTCGCCGACCAGGCCGCGCTGGACGCCGTCGGGCTTGACCATCACGAACGTTCGCTCCTGATCGCTCATGCCTCTGCCTCCGTCTCCTCGGAGTCGTCCGCCTCGTCGGTTCCCTCGGCCGCTTGCTCGTCGGTTTCTTCAGCCGCTTCGTCGTCGGTTTCCGCTTGCTCGTCGGCGTCCTCGGTCTCCTCCTCGGGCTCTTTCTCGCCCTCGGCGGTTTCTTCGTCTTCTTCGGACTCGTCCTCTTGGGTTTCCTCGGATTCGTCCTCTTGGACTTCCTCGGGTTCCGCTTCCGTCTCCGGCTCCTCTGTGCCCTCGTTTTCGGTTTCTTCCTCGGCGGCCGCCTGGGCTTCCTTGTCCTCGGTCCATTCGAGGTTGCGCGCCTCGCGGCCGAGGTCGGCGTTTTTCTCGCACTTCGAGGAACAGAAGTACGTCGTCGAGCCGTCGACGCGGACGAACATCGTCCCGGTGCCGGGCTCGATGTCGTCGCCACAGAAGTCACACTGCCGTGTTCGGGGCATTATTGTCCTCCGATGGTGTCGGCTTCGCGTGCTGTCTCTCGGAGTTGCAGGACGTCGCCCTCGCGGACCGGGCCGAGCACGTTCCGGGTGATGATGCGGCCCTGGTTCGAGCCCTCCCGGATGCGACACTTGACCTGCATGGCCTCGCCGTGCATCCCCGTCCGGCCCACGAGTTCGATGACCTCAGCCGGTGTGGACCCGCCGTCTTCGGATTCCTCTGCACTCACGCGAACCACCTCCGGTGGTGAGTGTGAGTTGATGAGTCACAGCCCGCGCAGCGCCAGCGGCGCGAGCAGGAATGTCTTAGCGTACTCATCCGTACTCACCTCACCGCAGTTCCTCTAGTTTCTCGGCGATGTCCTCGACGTCCCGGTCCGCTTCACCGGTGTCGGTGAGCGCCGCGGCCGCGCTGCCCACTTCCAGGCCCGCGGCGCGCCCGAGGTCGTCCTGGGACTGAACGAAGATGAACGGGATGTTCTTCTCGTCTGCGAGTTCCGGCAGGTGCATCACGACCTCCTCGGGCTGGACGTCCTCGGCGACGTAGACGAGGTCCGCGTTCCCTCGCTCGACCGCCTTGGTTGTCTCGTTCGTACCTTTCTTTACTGCTCCCGTGTCCCGCGCGACTTCGAGGACTTCGAGCGCGTCGTCCTCGAGGTCTGCCGGAACGTCGAAATCAACGTACACTGGCATAGTTGTGGTCACCTCCTGTGCGCGGGCTCGCACTCCCCCGCCGTCCGCGGACAACGCCGCGTCCGCCCGGATGGGACTCCGAGCGATGTGTTCCTGTTTTGGCTGGGAGCGTCATCAACCCCGCACAGACTGTACACCATACTGGCCCATCTTCCCCTAAAGCGCTTTCGAAGCGAGGTTTCCGTGGTACCCCTCGCCACGCCTGGCTACCCCCGGCTGTCCCAGTACGAACGAATCCCACGCAATCCTGCCGGTGGCCCAGTTCCCGTCTCTCCGGCGCTATCGCGCCCACTCGACCATCCGGCCGTAGGTTTCGTCGGTCGCGAGTGCGTCCGCGTCGCCGACGAGCACGAGTGCTTTCTTGGCCCGGGTGAGTGCGACGTTCACCCGGCGGTAATCCTCGAAGATGGGGCCGTCGAGCGATCCGGTCGCAACGAAGGAGACGACGATGACTTCCTTGCTCGACCCCTGGAACCGGTCGACCGTGTCGACGGCGACGTCCGCGGGGACGCGCTTGCGTATCTCGGCAACCTGGGCGCGGAACGGCGCGATGACGCCGACGTCCCCCGGCGGGACCCCGGCATCGAGATACGCCTCGACCACCTCGGTGACCCGCTCGGCCTCGACGGGGTTCGTGTTGCCCGTCTGGCGACCGTCCGGGTCGACGAACGAGACCCCACCCCGGAGCTGTGAGGGGAGCGATGCGCTGGAGACGCCGGGGAGGTCGTCGATGAGCTGGGACGCCACTTCGGGCGTCGCAGGCCGTAACTGGCCGTCGTAGAACTCCCTCGACGGGAACGCCTGGATGCGCTGGGACATCCGGTACTGGCGGTCGAGCAGGACGCCCGCTTCCGGGTAGGTCTCGATGAGCCGTTCGAACAGCGACTCCTGGAGGTTGTTTTGTGCCCTGACGACGGGCGGAAGCTGGTGGTGGTCGCCCACGAGGACGAACCGGTCGGCCAGCGCGATTGCAGCCAGCGTCCCGGGTTCCGTAAGCTGTCCGGCCTCGTCGACGACCGCCACGTCGAACTCCTGGGTTCGGAGCGCCCGGGACCCACACGAGGCCGTCGTCGCTGCCACGACCGACGCCTCCTGGAGTCGCCCCGCACACACCGCCGGGTCGCCGGCACGGTCGAGCCGGTAGCCCTGCATGTCCTCGCGGACGCCGCTCTCGGTTCCGTACCTGACCATCCCCTCGACGCCCTGGACTTCCAGCGCCTCCAGCGCGTTGTCGACCGCGCGGTTCGTGAACGCCGAGACCAGCACCCGCTCGCCCCGCTCGATCAGTTCGTCGACCAGCGTCGCGAGCGTGTAGGTCTTGCCCGTCCCCGGCGGCCCGTGGATCAGCGCGAAATCCTCCGCCCCGACTGCCGTCCGTATCGCCTCGTCCTGGGCGTCGTTGTTGTCGACGAACGTCTCCCCGGGCCGGTCGAACTCGGGGTCCCGGCGGCCGAACAGCGGGGCCTTCCAGTCCGGCGGCCGCGTGAGCAATGTGTCGTGAAGCGCCGTCAGCAACCGGTCCGTGGTCAGTTCCGATGGATAGACGTCGAGGCGGCGCAACTCGACCGGTTCGTCGGCGGTGACGACGATTTCGCCGTCGGCGTCGAGTCGCTCGACGCGGGCCAGTTCCGCCGTCCCGCCGACCGGGTCGCCGTCGCTCGCCAGCACCAGGCTCCCGGTGCGTATCTTCGAGACCGCACCCGTCCCACGGGCGCGCAGTTCCCACCTGCCGTCGTCGAGTTCCCGCCGTCCCGTCGGTTCGAGGTTCACGAGCGCGCGGTCGTCGTCGGCCCGCTCGCGCTCCGATTGCTCCCAGAGTTTGGCGTACTCGCGGTGGACCTCCCGGCGCTCCTCCTCGATTGCCCGGTAGAATCGGGAGAAATACTCGCGCTCCTCCTCGGGGATGGGGCTTCCGATCTGCCCGGCTTTCGACTCCTGGTCGAGACGGCCGGAGATGGCCATGCAGGTGTCCTGCTCGAAACAGTACTCGCATTTCGCGTCCCCCTCGTACCCGGTCGGAACCCCTATCGAATGCTCCATCGCGGCGAGTTCGTTGCGGGCACGGAGGACGAACTCCAGGAGTCCATTGCCGATACTGAAGTCCTTCGCCGGCGAGAGGTCGCCGGACTCCTCGGTCCGTTCGACCGCGGCGTTCTTGGTGTAAAGCAGGGTTCCGGTATCGGGTGCGCCCGCGAGGATATTTTCGGCGTCCCCGTCCCCGTTCTCCTCACCGAGAACGAGCGCGTAGCAGGCGGCCTGTACCTTGTCCTGGAACCGCGGCTCACGGTTGGTGTTCTTGCCGGTCTTGAGTTCCACGGGTGCGCCCCGCCGGACCGCGTCGGCACGGCCCTTGATGCCGAAACGCTCGCTGATGAGCAGTTGCTCGGAGCGCCACTCGTCGCGCTCGGTGAGCGTGCCCTGCTGGAGCCATCCCTCGATAGCCGTCGCGTGCTGGCGGGCGGTTTGCCGCATCGATTCGGCGTCGGCCCCGAGCAGTCCCAGGTCGAGTCCGGCCTCCCTGACGCGCTTTTCGACTGCCTCTTCGGGGTCGACCCCCCGGAGCAGGTCCCCGAACACCTCGTGGGTGATAGTTCCCTTGACGACGGGTTCGGCGAGGTCCGTGCCGCCGAGTTTGTTGAGATAGTACATCCGCGGGCACTGGACCCACGCGCGGACGTCGGTCACGTCGACGAGAAAGTCGGGTTCGACGACGACCGTCGTTCCCTCGCCGGTGGAGTATTGCGTCTCGCCGCGGTACTCGCGTTCGTCGGCGTCGTACACCGCCAGTTCCATCCCCGGTTCGAGGTACTCGCCCGTCTCGGTCCACTTCCCCCAGAGTGTGACGACGGTCGGCTCCCCCGCTCCGCGGTCGGGGCGGACCGTCACTTCGAGCAGGTCCGACTCGCCGTACTGGGTATTGACGGTCCGTGGGTCCTCGACGTCGACGACGACACCGCGTACGTTCACGAAAGGGGTCACGGCCGGGGGGAGAAAAACGCTGTCGGTCGGGCCGGGTCCGTCGTCCGCCCGCTGGAATATCCCTTCGGCGTCCTTCAGAACTTCTCGAACTCGATTTCTCCGTCGATGTACGCTTGGAGGGACGTGTCGTCCGAGATGTCGAACTCACGTTCGGCCGAGGGACCGTCCTCGACTGTCACGTCGAACGTCACCGTCCCGGACGAGAAGAGTACGTCATCCTGTTCGAACGCCTCGCTGGCCTCGATGCTCGTCCGTTCCGATATCAGCACGTCAGTCCCGGCAGTGAGGGTAATATCGGCGGTCTGTTCGCTGTCTGTCCTGTTGAACACGACTACGTCGGGATTGAAGAACTGCGAAAGCTGGCTACATCCTGCCAGTGGCAGCACCATCCCGGCTCCGAGTGCCGAGAGCACTGCTCGCCGATTTCTCTCGGACTTCATATCCGATAATAATCCATCATACAGTTAAAAATTATCTATTATTACTACAAATATGTAATTAGTAACTTATTAATCCATCCGTGGAGGTTTCTGACCGGCCCAGTTCGAACACAGTTAGTTGCCTCTCCCTGCCGTGACACGTACTGCGGGAAACCAATGAGTATAATCCGCTGGCGTACCTGCATTCCGATAACAATGCGCGTTCGCGACTGGGACGACATCCTTCGGGACGTGGTAGAGAGCGACATCGACCCCGCGGGCTGGCGCGCGGTCGGCGGCGACCGCAGGGGTGGAATCGGCGAGGACCTGTATCTCGCCCATCCCGGCGTCGGCGCGTTCCAGCGACACCGCCAAGGAGCGCGCCAAGCAGATCGAGACGGTCATCGAGACGCACGCGGACGCCCCAACGACCCCAGAGGCGCTGTTCGAGGACGTCATGGACGCCCTGGAGAGCCCCGCTTACGGTCCCATGGAGTTCGACCACCACGACCGTCCGGACCCGATGGACGACCTGACCGACACGTTCGAGGAAGCCGAACAGCTCCTCGAAAAGGAGTTCGAGGACGTCATCGACGAGAGTGTCGAACGCGGCTTCTACTGACTGGAGATAACACTCAACACCGTCCGACCCGTAGGAGCATTGCATGAACCGCGCTCGGGTAGCCCTCCTGCTTTTCGCTCTCGGAGCCGTGGCGATACTCGCACTCGTCGCGCCGGCGCTGGGCAGCGACCAGCCGACGGTCGTCTATCCGGACGAGGAGGTCGTCGAGACCGCACCCGGGGAGACCGTCGAGGTCGACGTGATGGTCAGAAGCGACGGCGGGTACAACGACGTCGGGCTGACCTGGGTGAAACTCGTCGCATCCTACGACGAACAGTACGTGGAGGCCGCCGACGTGGATGCGGCGTCGTGGCTCGAACAGGGGGAACCCACCGACGTGTTCACGGAGACTGACGTCGACCCCGAGACGGGCACAGTGACCGTCGAACAGTGGCGGGACCCGCCCGAGGGCGGCGCTATCGGTGACGAGCGGTTCGCGACACTCGCGCTCGAAATCGCGGACGACGCGCCGGAGACGAACGTGACGGTCTCCTTTGGCAACTCCGAGGCGACGCTCGTCGACGACTATCTCGTCACCGTCTTCGCGGAAAACGTCACGCTCGTCGTCGACGAGGACACTGCCGGGGCCGACAGTCGGGACCACACCACCCCTTGGCGGGTCGCCGCTGGGGCCGGCGTCGCGCTCTCGGTCGTCGCGCTGGCGGCCCTCTGGCGTCGCCGGACCTGACGGGCGAACGCGGGGAGGCCGCTCCGACCGATTCCCCGGCCGGGTTTCCGGCGGAGAAGTCAGTCAATGCGTATAAGTTCCCCGGCTAACAGGATAGCAGTATGTCCGTACAGGAAGCGGCCACGACGGCCAAAGCGGTCATCGACGAGGTGCGTTCGGTGGTCGTCGTCGACAGGACGGTCCTGGAGGAGATGACCGCCGGGTTGCTCGCGCGCGGTCACGTGCTGCTGGAGGATGTCCCCGGCACGGGAAAGACGCTCACCGCCCGCTCGTTCGCCACGGCGCTGGGTCTGGAGTTCTCGCGCATCCAGTTTACGCCCGACCTGATGCCCTCCGACATCACCGGGTCGTACGTCTTCGAGGAGGGGTCCGGCGAGTTCCACTTCACTCCGGGGCCGGTGTTTGCGAACATCGTCCTCGCCGACGAGATAAATCGCGCTCCCCCGAAGACGCAGTCGGCACTGCTGGAGGCCATGGAGGAAAACCAGGTCACTGTCGACGGGGAGACCCACGACCTCCCGGAGCCGTTCGTCGTCATCGCCACGCAGAACCCCGTCGAACAGGAGGGGACCTTCGAGTTACCCGAGGCACAGCGCGACCGGTTCATCGTCATGACGTCGCTTGGCTACCCCGACGAGGAGGGAACGCGCGAACTCATCGACCGCCGCGCCGACCGGAACACTCCCGACCCCACTGTCGAACAGATCATCGACCGCGAGGAGGTCATGGAGTTGCGGGAGGTCCCCGAGACGGTCTCCGTCGAGGACCCCGTCCGGGAGTACATCGGCGAGATATGCCGAACCACCCGAACTGACGGACGGGTCCGGGTCGGCGTCTCCCCCCGGGGCGTCCAGCGCCTGTTCGAAATCTCGCGGGCCAGGGCGGTTCTCGACGGTCGTTCCTACGTCGTTCCCGACGACGTCAAGCGCATCGCTCGACCGGCGCTGGCACACCGACTCATCCTCGACCCGGAGGCGAGCGTCCGTGGCGTCTCGAAAGCTGACGTCATCGACTCCGTCCTGGACAGCGTCGAAGTGCCGGCGATGGAGTCCACCCCCGAGCAGTAGGTCGGTGCGCCCCGGGCGGCGAGACTCGTCGCCGACCCGCCCGTAGCAGTGATACGGACGTTCGTGATTCTTTACCGCCATGCAGTCACACATATCCCGTGTCAGGGGCCGAAACAGGCGACAATTCCGGGTCAGGCCGAAAATAGTCACGAACGTCCGTATGAGGCCTCACCCTCGATTCTCCCCGAGCGGCGAGCGGTCAGTGCTACCGCGCCCGCTGGAACAGTACCCAGGTTCCGAGTACGGCGGCCACGAGTCCGGTCACGACGCCGAGCGTTGCCTGGACCGAGAGGGACGGTGCGACCAGCATCGCCGTCCAGAGTCCTGCCACGGCGACGCCAACGCCGAACGTCGCAATCGTTCCGGTCCAGGCGATCTGGACGAACTGCGGGCGGCGGGTCGCTCCCTCGCGCCCGACCTCGTCGGCCAGCGTTCCCCCGTAGAGGCCGAGCGTGTACGTGAACAGTCCTGCGGCGATTGCGACTATCGCACCCACTCCCGACCAGCCCGGTACCGCCGCGGTCCCGTCGATGCTCGTGGCGACGACGATTCCGCTGACCACGAGCGCCGCCGCGATGCCGCGGGGCACCCCGACCGTTCCCGACACGATGTCCTCCCCGGTCCACCAGTTTGCCGTCCACGACACGAAGTACAGCGAGGCGCTCGCCGCTCCCAGCACGACCGGTATCACGAACAGGACTCCGGGACCGACACCCAGGACGAGGGTAGCCGGGACCAGTACGAGGAGTCCGCAAATCGACCCGCCAATAGCCGGAACCACGTCGTTGTGGTCGGTTTCCATCTCGTTCCAGGACCACCTGACCGCAAGGCTGAACGAGGCGATGACCACTCCAACGAGGGTCAGGACGACGAACAGGCCGCGGAGGGCGGTCATCGGCCCCCCGACTATCGGATCGATGACCAGTGCGGGCACCCGGACGAGCAGGACCAGAACGAACGCTCCCACCGCCGTCAGGATACCCCCGACCACGACGAGCAGTGCCACCCCCTTTTTCCACTCGACGAACCGGTCGCGTCTACCCGGTGACGTGACCGCGGCGGGCGGGACGACCAGGACCGCTACTGCGAGCGCGATTGTCGCCATGATGACGCTCCAGACCAGCCCCGCGTACCCCGTTCCCGGGAGAAGGAACGACCGGAGCGTCAGCGCCGTCGCCAGGAGGTACACAACCGTCGACAGCACTGCCGCAACTCCCGTTGCGACGAGCGTGCTCTTGGCCGCCTTCGAGACTGTCCTCGTCGACAGCCCGTCGGTCGTCGTCCCGACCGTTCCCAGCCCCAGGACCACGGCCAGGCACCCGAGTATCCCTGCCGCCACCCTCGTCTCTGCCTCTCCGTCGAACACAGCGGCCATGTCACCGATAGCCCCCCAGCCGAACCACGCTACCCAGATCGCCGCAACCACCCCGAGAAGACCCAGCGGGAGCAGCCCGGACGAGATCACAATCCGGCGGAGCGAGCCGGAAATACCTGCGATACCTGCGCCCAGGAAGACGCCTGCGAGCGCGGCCACGACGACCACCGGCCGGTGGAGCGCCAGCCCCCGGTTGCTCGGCCTCCCAGTCGATGACGCGAACGCCCATCTCCCGAATCTCGGCGAGACGCGTCCGGCGTTCGGCCGCCTTGAGACGCCCCGCGAGGTCCTCGCGTTCGCTCGTGACATCCGGCGAGATGACACAGACCTGGTACCCGTGTACGCGGAGTCGCTCGACGACGTCGACTGGCGCGTCGTCGGCGAACGACGAGAACAGGAATACCTGTGCTTCCCCGGGCAACACGCCGGGGAGTTCGTTTACGGGACTCCCCCACCGTCTCCTGACGTGCTGTCCTTGCTCTTGCTCGACGATGGGTGGATTGGGTATCGAGTCCGGGACGGGGTTCGACGGCTCCTGTCGTGTGCGCTCCAGGTCGGGTTCCCACAGGTCCGCCAGCAGTGACCTGCCGAGCTGTAGCGTTTCCGCGTCAGTCCCCGGCGAGACGGCGGTCAGCAACCGCCGGTCCAGCCCCACGACTCCGGTCGGGTGTCCGGCGTCGTGGATCGTCTCGAATGTCCGCTGGGCCGCCCCGATGGAGCGTTCGAGCGCCGGCAGATGCCGTTCGGACTGGGCGCGACGCTGACTCCGCCGGGCGTCGACGACACAGACCACGCGCGTCGCCCGTTCAGCGCGGTACTCGATGGTTGCGAGGTCGCGTGATCTGGCGTAGCGCCGCCAGTCGATTGAGCGGACCGGGTCGCCCGGCTCGTACTCCCGGACCGAGTAGAACTCCACCCCGCTCCCGCCTTCGTCCGTCGGGACCTCGCCCGCGTAATCGTTCGTGCCGCCGTAGACCGGAACGCTGTGGACCGCCGGGAGACACTGGACGGCGTCGTCCCCGAAGACATCCGCCGTCCACGTCTCCGCGAGTGTCGGGTTGATACCGCGGAGCCGAACCGTCGCGTCCCCGAACGTGTGTTCCCCGCGCCGGAGTTCGACGTCGTATTCCAACGTCGTCTTCTCGCCGGCCTCCAGCGTCACACAGGCCCGTGGCGTCCCCGAGACGACGGGCAGTTCCGGGGGAACGCCGTCGATTATCCGGAGGTCGGGTATCGGCTCGACGCCGGTGTTCTCGACGTGGACCCGGACGGTGATGATCTGCCCCGGGTCTCCCGACAGGGTGCCCGCCCCCACCGGGTGGTCCCCCTCGCTCGCCTCGTATCTCAGTTCCCGCCCGACCTGTACGCTTCCCGCCGGCGTCATCGCAATCGTCGTCGCGGCGACGAACCACAGCGGTATCGTCGAGGCCGCGACGAGTAACGGACTCCCGGCCGCGATACCCGCCCCGACCAGGATGATTGCCACGACAACCCCCCACCATCCGGTGTCGATGCGCTCAAGCGGCTGCTCCTCCCGGTCGCTCGCTTCCCGTTTTTCCTCCGACGCGCTCATTCTCGCGTCACCTCCCGCGTGTGGGACGTCGACGCCCCTCGCTCGCGCGATACCTCATCTTCGGAGTCCCCGTCGCGCTCCCGGCCTTGGTCCCCTGTCGCCGGTTCCAGTTCCCGTTCGTGCCCCCGGGGTTCGGCCGCGCTGTCCTCGTCGGTCGCTTCCGTCCCGTCCCCGTCCGAAGTCGCCTCCCCGCTCGTGGCCTTTGCGTCACGGGACATCTGCCCGGTTTCCCAGGCTTCGATGGCGTCCAGCGTCCGTTCGAGGCGGCGTCGATAGGCCCGCCCGGGGTCGACCATCCCCCGGAAGCGTTCGGACAGCGGCTGGCCGACCTTCGGCGTGAGAAACGCGGCCGCCACGCGGTCGTCGGTCCAGGTCCCTTCCCGGACTGCACTCGCTGCACGCTGTGTGTCCAGCCCGCCGCCCGTCTGTACGGCCCGGACTGCCGACTCGGTGAGGAGGTTCCCGATCTGTTCTGCCGAGTAGCCGGCCTTGCAGTCGTATCTGTCCTCCGCCGCGACGCTGATATGACGTTCCAGGTTCTTGCCGACCGGGTCACGCCCCCCGATTTCGACGGTTTCGACGCGGCGAGCACCGAACGCGTCGTCCACTGTGTCGTCGTCCGTTCGCATCGTGAACCAGAGGACGCCGGCGATGAGCGCCAGCCCGATCACCGGCAACGACCTGGCAACCACGCTGGCTATCCAGTCGAGCGGCTCGCTCCCGCTCGGGAACAGGGCGACCCCGCCGAGAATGACGCTCAGCACGGCGAGTACGGCCCCGACGGCCACGAGGACACTGACGATGCGTTCCCTGTCGAATCGCTTCACTGGGAATCATCCTCCTCGGGGTCGTGGTCCAGCAGGTCTTCCGCTTCCCGCTGTGCAGAGCCAATCGTCTCTGCTGACGGCTCGCTGTCGCCGTACTCGACGGCCCTGAAGACGGACAGCACTCGCCACACGCGCCCCGTCGGGTAGCCCACCTCGACCGCGTGTCTGGCGGCCTCTCCGGGCGTCATCGTCTCCCGGTTGTGCAGGCCCAGTCGGTCGAGGAACGCGTGCCAGGCCCGGCGGAGTTCCTCGTGTTTGCTCGGTGACTCCGACGATTCCTCCTGTGGCTCCTCGTCCGGTTGGTCCTCGTCGTCGGCGTCGTCGCTATCCCGGGAGAAGATGCTCCTGACTGACGACCCCGGGCTGGAACTCACGGTGGAAACGGAGTCGAACAGCGACCCGACCGACGGGAACGACGGGAACGTGAGCGAGGGGGGACTGCCCGAGGGCAGACCCGGAAACCGCAGTGAGATGGTCGGCGGCTGGAAATCGGGCAGGCTGAAATCGAACCGCGGTAATCTCGGGCTGACCTGAAACAGTGCGACGAAGCCCGCTACGAGCCCTTCGAGCAGACGCCCCCAGCTCAGGAATAGCCCGGTGAAACCCGGTCCCCGTCGCCCGGGAAGGGACACGCCCGTCCGCCGCTCGATTTGGGAGACGACCACGATGTAGGACCAGACGCCGCCGAGGAGCAGTCCCGGGACCACGAGCACGATGAACGTCGTCCGGAGATAGAGCCCGCTCTCGGTCGTACTCGCCTGCTCCTCGCCGACGGTCGTCGTCACGGTCACCTCGTCCGAGAGGGGCAACCTCACCCAGGTGAGACCGTCGCTTTTCGTCGTCGTACTCCCGCCGCCCTCGACTGTCACGTCCGCGTTCTCGATTGGCTCACCGCCGGCAGTCACCTTGACCTGGCTCGCCGTTCCGGGGACCAGGACCAGCAACTCGAACGAAATCTGTGGCTCCTCGACTGACACGGTCTCCGTCACGGAGACGATCTCACGCTCTACGCTCACCTCGATTTCGCCCGCCGTCGGAGGGAGCGTCATGGTCGCCTTCCCGTCGTCGTTCGTCGTGGCGACGGCGTCACCGTCGACGCTGACGGTGGCACCTTGGAGGGATTTCCTCCCTATCGTGGCCGTGACGTTCACTTCCTGTGCTGGGCCTTTCGTCCCCTCGATGTCGATATCGGCTTCCGTCCTCACGTCGAGCGTCTCCGAAAGGTTGGTCCCCGAGATATCGACCGTTACAGTCTCCTCGAACGGGACGACGTACTGTACCGCCTCATCTCCGGTGTACGTTCCGACTATCTGACCGTTAGCAATCACCCCGACTGCGTCCGTCTCCAGAGCTTCGAAGTTCTCGACACGGATGGCTACTTTGTCGCCTGGATAGGGGTTCAGCTTGCTGACGACGAGTCGCGAGTCGGGGGTCTCGTCTTCGTCGTCGGTTGGCGTCGGCGTCGGCGTCGGCGTCTCTACGGGTGTGGGCGTCACCGTCCCACCCCCTCCGTCGTCGACGTTCGCTTCCGATGCGTCGGGGTGGTCCAGCCGCGGGTCGGCCGCGGGAAGCGCACTGGCGACCGCGAGCAGACAGACGACACAGACCGCCACCAGCAACAGTCGTCGTCGTGTCCTCATCGTTCGGCCTCCACGTCCTCAGAGAGTTCGGTGAGCCTGGCGACGCGCCGGTCGACGGGCGGATGAGTCCCCGACACGGGGCTGGTGCCGGTCCTGCCGTCGAGCCACGACGACACCGTCCCCTCGCGGTTCTCGGCGGTCGTCTCGTCGAGTTCCGGCGGCGACCGGGCCGTCCGTCCGGTGATCGGTGCCGTCGGGAAGAAACACAGCGCCTGCGTCCGGGAGACGCGCAGGTCCTGCTCCGGCGTCGGCGTCGACTCGGACAGCGTCACGAGCGCCGTCGCCAGCGCGAGCGGCTTGCCGGTGATCCGGGCGGCCGCTTCGTCGGCGGCGTACTCCCGGGCGTGCGAGAGCGTCCGCGTTGCCCACCTCGCAACCGCCGGAAACACGAGCAGGAGCGGCGACACGAGCAGGTACACGACGACCGTCAGCGGCAGGAACCACCGGAGCGCCAGCCGTTCGCGGGTGCTGAGGTCCTCGATACCGCCCAGCGCTCGCGGGACCAGCCTGGCTTTGTGGTAGATCAGGTCCGCGATTTCGAGAAACAGCGTCGTCACGGTCATCAGCGTCACGTCGCGGTTCGTCGGTGAACCGCCCGACGGTGTAACAGTTCGGCGTCGGGCTCTCGACGACCCGGACCGCCGGTTTCGGCACCTCGACCGTCATCGACAACCGCCCAACGACGTCGTCGACGTCGTGATCTGTGGTTCCGGTCTCGCCCATCGTCCCGGCGAGGACCCGTCTGTACCCGTAGTACAGCTGTGCCCCGAGGAATCCAACCACGAGGGCGAGGTAGGCCGGGACCGGGACGGGGAACCGGAGCAGGTCACCGAGCACCGACGCCTCGCCGACGACGGCGGCAGTGACGGCTGTCGGCAGAAGGATACCGAACCCCCACAGGAGCGCGAACACGAACAGTGCGTTCACCACGACGAGGATTCCGAGGACGGCACCCATTCGCAAGCGGAGGGACATGGCTGTTTGTTCGGATGTTCGTTCGCTCTTACAAAACAGTTCCCTTCGATTCTCCGGGCGGGAAATTCTCCCTACCGACGCCGTACCCCGACCAGGGTGACCAGAAGGGCCGCAAGGAGCCCTGCCGCGACCCCGAAGCCGGCACCGCCGTCGTCCGCGCTGTCGTCCGAATCGTCGTTCGAATCGTTGCCCGTCCCGGAGTCGCGGTCGTCGGAGTCCCCGTCGGAATCGTCGGTACTGTTATCCCCGTCGTCGGTGCCGTCGGTACTGTCGGAGCTGTCGGTGTCGTCCGAATCGTCAGTGTCGTCGGAGTTGTCAGTCCCGTCGTTGGTGTCGTCGGGGTTGTCGTCCGTATTGTTCTCGGATTCGACGAGGTCGACGTCGTGGACGTTCGTGAGTTCGTCGACGGACGGAGCCTTGACGATGGTCACCTGGTTCCCGTCGGGCACGAGCGTCAGCACCATGTCGTACTCGCTGTCCTCGCCGAACGTGTAGGTGTACTCGTACCCCTCGACGGGTTCGCCACCCCGGAAGTTGACGAGTTCCTCGTAGCCGTCGATGAACGGCTGCATGGCCTCCTCGGAGGTCCACTCCAGTTTCCAGACGGCCCCCGTTTCGTTCGCGTCGTTCCTGTAGGTGTAGATTTTGTCGTCGCGCCATCCCTCGGTCTCGGGATGGTCGTAGTTGAGCGGCTTGAACTCGTCTATCGCACCGCTCGGACCGGTGTTGAGGATATCTTCGATGGCGTAGATTCCCTCGAAGTTGCCACCGGTCTCGTACGTCGGCGTCTTGAACATCGCCGAGATGCTCGCAACGCCGACCGTATCGTAGTTCACGGAGCCGTTGAAGGTGATGCGCTCCCAGTCGTCGGTACTCCGGTCGGGAACTTCCACGTCGGCGAGTTCGACCTCCTCGTACGTTTCCGGGAAAACGCTGTACAGCGCGCTCCGTGGCGGGTCGTCGTACATCGCGTTGACCTGTTCCCAGTCCCCGTTGAACTCCTCGTCGAGGAGCTGCTGGATGAACGCCAGCCCCCAGCTGGGCAGGTCGCCGCTGTCATCCCCCTCGTCGTCGGACTCCTGTGTCGCACACGGTTGCTCCCAGCGACCCTCGTCACACGCCTGGAGATACCGGTACTCGATGAGGTCGACGTCGCCCTCGATCAGCCCGAGGATGCCCTTGTCGATGTCAGTGGTCGGCCGCTCGTACTGGCTGAGGTTGAACTGCTGGTCCTGGACTGCGTGGCCGATCTCGTGGGCCAGCACCTCCTCGTCGATCTGCAGTGACTCGGGCGTATCCGAGACGACGACGATCCGGTCCTGTTCGAAGTTGTAGAACCCACCAACGACTTCGCCCCGGTTTGCCTCCCGGAGGTCGCTCGAATTCTCCTCCGAACTTATCATCAGCATCGTCTCGAATATGGCGTTGTCCGCCAGCCGGTCCTTCTGGGGGATGTTCTCGTAGAACACCGACTGGCTCTCCTGGAACTCGTCGCGCGTCTGGATGTCGACCGGCGGCACGCCCTCGGTCGCGGCGATACACCGCATCGCCTCGAACCGGGCTGCCGTCCGGGCGCTCAGCGTCACCAGCTCGTCCTGGTTGAGGCCGTCGGTGACGTTGATGTCGAGGGGTTCGCTGTACCAGTAGCCGTCGACCCACCCGATAACTTCGTTCCCACCAGCAGGGTCGCTAAAGTCGGCCGGCGGTTCGGCGGCACACTCCTGAATAAGGTCATCTTCCTGACTACTCACTTCGGTCGTGTCCGAGGCTGCACCTGCCGGGAGAGCAACGATGGCGAGCCCCGCGAAGGCGAGTAGCAAGACGAGCAGTGTCGTTCGACTGCGCATTCGTTAGGACCGGAGGTGTCGACGGTAATAAGTTATGTGATGGAGACGCAGAACCTGGCGACTGGGGGGCTGAGACGCCCTCTGAGCGAACTCCGGTCGGGTCGGTCTCCCGGATCGACCCTACTCGATGTTGATTGCCTCGAAAATCGCGTCCGGAATCTCTCCCGTCGAGAGCACTTCGTCGACCTTGCCGGTCTCTATCGCCCGCGCCGGCATCGATTCGATGCTCGTCGTCTCCGGGTCCTGGGCGATGGTGGTGCCGCCTGCTGACTTTATCGCCTCGATCCCGCTTGCGCCGTCTTTCCCCATGCCCGTGAGGACCACCCCGACCAGCGGCCCGGAGCAGGTGTCGGCGACGGACTCGAACGTGACGTCCGCCGCCGGCCGAACGTTGTGGACCGGCGGGTCGTCTGTTACCGCGAGTTCGAGTCTATCTCCGGTCTCGTCCCGGACTTCGAGGTGGGAGCCACCCCTGGCGATGACCGCTTCGTTCGGGTCGAGGCTGTCCGTCCCGGCGGCTTCCCGGACGTCGAGTTCGCTGAACGCGTCGAGGCGGGTGGCGAACCGGTCGGTGAAGTTCTCGGGCATGTGCTGGACGACGAGCACGCGACAGCCAAGCGTCGCGGGGACCGACGAGAGGATGGACTGTACCTCCGGGGGGCCGCCCGTCGACGCCCCGATGACGACCGCCGGGGCCGACCCTGCCGGCGTCTGGACGTCCGGTTCGGCCGGTGTCGGCGGTTCGTCGGGTTCGGTGGCCCCGGCCGGCGTAGCCGTCCCGGATGGACCTACCGACACGTCGGCCCCTGCGACCACGTTTACCTTCTCGACGAGGTCGTCCGCGTACTGGACCAGTCCCAGCGAGAGTTCCCCGTCGGGCTTCGGGAAGAAGTCGACCGCGCCGGCGTCGAGCGCCTCGAACGTCGTCTCCGCGCCCTGTTCCGTGTACCTGCTGAGCATCAACACCGGCGTCGGGTGTGTCTCCATGATCCGCTCGACGGCCTCGATGCCGTCCATCCCCGGCATCTTGACGTCCATCGTCACCACGTCCGGGTCGCAGTCCCGGATGGTGTCTATCGCCTCGGTTCCATTCCGTGCGTCGTCGACGACCGTCACTCCACCGTCTTCCAGAATCTCCGCTATCTGGACGCGCATGAAATGCGAGTCGTCGACGACGACGGCCTCGACCATCGTTCCCTGCTTGCACGTCGAGGGATATATCTCTACTCACTACCAGCGGTCCGGACCTCGATTCGCGTCCCGCTGTCGGAGTCCCCTCTTTTGACCTCCCAGCCCTGCACACCGGCGATTTCGGTCACGATTGCCAGTCCGTTGCCCGACGGTTGCCCGTCACTGTCGCGTCGGTCACCGTGAGCGTCCCCCGGTCGCGGCCGGCGTTCTCCCGGCAGTCCCGGCCGAGTCGCTCCAGGGAGAGTTCCTCGCGTTCCTCCGGTCGTTTGCCGACTTCGACGAGCATCACGCCCTTGTCGGCGAGGTCATCGATGCGCTCCAGTGCGTCCTCGACCTAATCGAGTTGGTCGCTCTCGCAGTCCCTGCGGGCGAGTTCGAGCCGGCCCGACGCGAGATTCAGCGGGGTTCCGAGGTCGTGGGAGACGAGGCTCCCGAGTTCCGCGAGACGGCGGCGCTCGCGCTCCAGTTCCTGCCGGGTTTCGAGCGCACGAAACGCCCGGTCCTTCCGCCGACTGCTGGCCAGAAGCCAGCCGTCCGGCTCCTCGCTAGCCATGGCCTTCTCTCGTGTCCGCGCAATCAAAATCTGTACCGGGTTCGGGGGCAGTCACGCCACTCCCGGAGCGGTCCACACAACCGTTTACTGTCCCGACGCCCAACCGTTCGATGATGGTGGATAACGCCAACACGGATGCCACGACCGGGGCCGATCCCACGTCCGACACGTCCCTGACACCCCGGGAACGGGAGCGCCTGGAGGCGATTCGGTCGGCCGACACGCTGGCCGAACTGCGCGACGTTATGGGTGCCCCGTCAGAACACGACGCGTACCTGCAGGCAAAAGCCGAGTGGCAGCGCCTCCGCGCCAAGGAACTCGGCGAACCCGAAATCACCACCGCGCTTCCCGAGGATTGCGTGATAATCGACGGCCAGGAGTTCCACGTCGCCGGCGTCACGCACGGCGACACCGAGGCCGAACGCGAGTTCCTGCGCGACCACGTCACCGGATTTATCGACGCCGGCGGGGCCGTCTACTGCGAACAGGGTATCCGGCGGATGTACTTCGACGACATCGAGGACGTCTGTGAAATCGACGACTACCGGTGGGCGATGCATCACTGCCGGGCTCTCGACGTCGACTCGCAGGTCGACGGACACATCGAGGGAACGTTCGACGAAGAGGGCATCGCCGACGATCTGCAGTCGGTTGCCTCGCAGTTCCGCGAGGTGACGTTCTCGCTCATCGAATCCGGCCGGGACGTCTACGGCGACACGTTCGCCTCGGCGCTCGGCGACATCGCGTCGACGTTCCTGATGACACACGAGGAGATGGCGACCGGCGAGGATTTCGCTTCCTTCGCGAAATCCCGCGAGGCGGCCAAGAACCCCCAGTTGCTAGAGGAACTCCAGTACTACTACAAGCGGTCGTTCCTGCCTCAACCGCTGGAACGCGAGTGGTTGCGGCGACACGACCGCGAACTCGAACTGTTCACCCACGCTCGCAACGAACGCATCGCCGAGTACGTCCTCTACCAGGCTCCGGATACCGGCCCCGTCCACGTCATCACCGGCGCTGCCCACCAGCCCGGAGTCGTCTACTATCTCGACGCCTACCGCACCGGCGAGTGGGACTTCGGCACGTTCGAATCAGTTCCCTGAACCCGAGTCGCGTCGTGCAACCAGGTCACCGACGCGACCCCGCGGGGGTCCTCGACGGCCCTGCCGAGACTATCGAGCGCTCCCGGCGTGAGTTCGTTCCGTCGCTCCGGTCGGTCGAACCTGCTGACCCGTACGTTCCCGTCTGCTGTGGTCGCTATCACAGCGGTAACAGCGCGGAAGCCCACCGGCTTTAGCCGTGGGAGGAAGCGCGGAAGCTTGATGTGACTCCGAGCCGAATACAAAGATACGTCCCACA
>PXQO01000084.1:47766-50049 GCA_003021285.1 Halobacteriales archaeon QH_2_65_14
TCTTAGAAAGGAGCGGGCGTGGGGCTTTCAAGCCGGGAGCGCGACACTCGGGAGTCCCACTGGCAAGCCCACGAGTTTACTCGTGGGTAGCTGACCTCGCCAGTCGGTTTCGCATGCCTCACCCCGTCATAGTGGTTGTTGTGACTCTTTTGGGCCCGGCGCGAAAGTATCCCTGTTTCGGCGGCTGAAACGGACGAGGAGTGACTCCACGGCAGTAACTAATCACAACAACCACTATGAGACGGCGAAATGGGGGTGTACGTGTCCTGGTCACGAAAACAATCACAATAACCACTATCAGGCCTCCTCGACTGCCCCCACGCGCTCGGAGACGGCACGCTTGATGTTCTCGATCTCGCTGTCGAAGTTGCGTTCGAAGAACTTCTCGACTCCGGGGACCTTGCCGTCGACGACGAACCGGTTCCGGACCCGACACCCGGAGTCGAGCGAGGTTATCTCGTGTTCGCCGGTCACGTTCATCACTTTCGACCGCCCGACGAACTTCACGAACCCCGGGGGGTTCCGTTCGACGTCCCACGTGCGGACCGCGATTGTCGACTTGATGAGCGGGATCGGAAGCCGGATGTGCCAGGTCACCTCGTGTCGTTCGGGGTCGACGACCTCGTAGTCCTCGACGACGCTGATAACCCGTGCCCTGTTTTCCTCGTCCGCGAGCAACTCCCAGACCTCCTCCCTCGTGGCATCGACGTCGAACGAACGGTCCACCTCGACGGTCATACGGAGACCTTGGTCGGAACAGTAATAAACGCTTGTTCACTGGGGTCCGTCGTTCGGTTCACTGTCACCTTCGCCCCCGGAACTTCCCCCGATGCCGTTCTCCCCGGCGTCATCGCCGGCCTCGTCGAAAAGAGGTGAGTCGACGGTTTCCGGTCGCTCCCCGTCAGCGGCGCCCGCTGTCCCCGCGACGGTCGCTCCGTCCGCGCTCGCGCTGGCGCATGGTGTGTCGGGTGAACTTCGGCTGGGCCTGCACGCCGCGGCGCGTCCGGAACGAGTACGCCAGCAGGAGTCCACAGGCGACCGTCCCGGCACCCAGGGCGGCGGTCGCGATGAGGTCGTCGGCGGCATACACGACTGTCGTCGAGACGAGACCCGCGGCGAAGACCACACCGAGGACGACCCGCCGCGCCAGGGTGTCGAAGTGGTCGTTCGAGTCCTCGATGTCCGCCCGGACCCGGACGTTGTCGCGCTGAATCCGGTCCAGCGTCGATTCGAGTTTCGGCGGCACGCGGACTACCGCGCGGGTCGAGTCCCGGAGGTCCTCCCCGAGGTCCTCGACGTACTCGCGGGCAGTCGCCTGGATGTAGCCCTGCTTGTCGAGATACGACGTCGCAACGGAGATGAAATCGAAGTTCGGGTCTAGCGTCACGCAGACCCCCTCGACCACCGTGGCGACGCGCAACACGAGCGCGAGGTTCGACGGGAGGCGCAGCGGGAACTCGTACATCGTGTCCTCGACCTGCTGGACGATTTGCTGGACCCGGTACTGCTCGATGTCCTCGCCCCGGGCGTCCTTGATGGCGAGTTCGAGGATGTCGCCCATCACCTCGCGGTCGGCGTTCGGCGAGAGCGTCCCCATCTCGATCAACGCGTCGAGGATGGCGTCGGTGTCCTGTCGGGCAATCGAACTGTAGAACTCCACGATTCGGTCCTGGACGAACGGGTCGACGTAGCCGCTCATCCCGAAGTCGTAGAACACGAGCGTCCCGTCGTCCTGGACGGCGAGGTTCCCCGGATGCGGGTCGGCGTGGAAGATGCCGTCGTCGATCACCATCTGCAGGTAGGTCCGCTGGAGGTGTTCGGCCAGTTGTGACCGGTCGAGACCCATCCTGTCGAGTTCGTCCAGGTCGGTGATTTTCGTCCCGCCGACGTACTCCATGGTGAGGACCCGCTCGGTCGAGTGGCTGTCGACGACCTCCGGCATCCGGATGTTCTCGCGGTGCTCGAAGTTCGCCCTGATCTCCCGGAGCATCCGCGCTTCGCGCTCGTAGTCCATCTCCTGACGGATCGTCTTCGAGAACTCGTCGGCGAGCGTCTCCAGCGAGAACGACCGCGATTCGTCGACGAACCGCATCAGGACCGGCAGGAGCCACCGGATGACGCGCAGATCGGTCTCGACCAGGGTCTCGACGCCGGGGCGGCGAACCTTCACCGCGACGGGGTCGCCCGAGACCTGTGCGACGTACACCTGGCCGAGGCTCGCACCGCTTATCGGCTTGGTGTCGAACTCGTCGAACCGCTCCTCGACGGGACCCAGGTCCGCCT
>PXQO01000084.1:50138-64827 GCA_003021285.1 Halobacteriales archaeon QH_2_65_14
GATTCCAGCAACGTCACCGCCCGCTCCCGGCGCTGTTCGGCGCTCACCTGCCGGGAGCGGCCGAACAGGACGAACCGCTGCCGGTCGCGGGCGTACGCCACCACCAGCGGCAGGAACTGCCAGACCACGACGAAGAATCGCCAGTACGCTCGGGGGTTCACCGACTCGACACCTCGATGTTAGCGGACGGGTATGGTCGTTCCGGACTCGGCCGACGCTTTCGGGAGGCGCACCTCCAGGACGCCGCGGTCCATCGTCGCTTCGGCCCCCTCGCCGGTCACCTCGACCGGGAGCGGAACGTCGACCGACAGCGTGGACTCGCGCCCCTCGGAGACCACCTGGAAGTCGGCTGGCACGTCCGGTTCCCGACCGGCTTCGATGCTGAGGCGGCCGTTCTCGACGGACGCGTCGACCGTCTCGGCCGTCGCTCCCGGGAGGTCGACGACGAGCAAGTACGCGTCGTCACTCCCGAGCAGGTCGGCGAAGATTGCGTCCGGTAGCTCGCGCAACGCCTCACGGAATGTCGACATATCTCGGTCTTGGGACCGGTGTGCGAAAAAGGCCCCGGTCGCTGGATGTTTGCTGTCGGCACTCATCCGTCCAGGTCGGTCAACGAGCCGATACGCTGGTCGGCGTCGACCGACGGTCCCGTGTTGCCGCCGTCAGGCAGGAGGTGTTCGTAGGACCGTCGCCTGACGTGAACGGATGAGAGGCCGGCGTTGTGGGCCGCGCCGACGTCCCGGGGGTCGTCACCCACGAGGACGCCGGTGTGACCGTTGTGTGCGACGCCGAGGTCCGTCATCGCCAGTTCGACCGGGCCGGGGTCGGGTTTCCAGCCCGTCTCGTCCGTACAGCAGACGACGGTATCGAACCAGTCCTCGATGTCGAGCGCCTCCAGCACCGGGCCGGTCAGATACTCCTGACAGTGCGTGACGACCCCGACCGGCTCGTCGATGTCGGGGACGAACAGCTCGGCATCGTCGTAGAGGTGGGTCGCCGCGGCGCGGTTTTTCGGTTCCTCGACGCTGTGAAACACGTCCCAGAAGTGTTCCGGGTCGATTCCGTGTTCCGCGAGTAAGCCGTCGCGGGCGTCGCCGATGCCGTACCACAGAAGCTCCCCCTCGCGGTCCGAAAACGACAGCCCGAGTCGCCGACCGACCCCGTCGAACACCTCGTGGATGTACTGCGGGTCGACGTCGACCAGCGTTCCGTCCAGGTCGAGCAACCAGAAGTCGTACTGGCTACTGCTCATCGGACTTTGTGTATATGCTTTCGATACTTATGTAGGTATCGGCCACTTTCCCGTATATATCCAAGTATAGCTCGGATACCAACCGTTTGGTCACTGATTGATGCGAGTTTGTTACATTTGCCGACAGACTCGTCACTCAGAGCAGGGCCGGGTCGATTCCGGTCAGGAGTGCGACGCCGGCGGCGCTCGGAAGGGTACTCGTACGATGGCGGTCGCGCTGATCGTCCTCCGAAATGTCCCCGATAACGTCGCATCCGGTCGTGTACTGCCCGGTTACACGCGCCCGGAACTTGTTCTCTGCGACGTGGGACTCGTAGTGGTTGTTGTGACTCGTTTCGGCCCGGCGCGAAAGTATCCCTGTTTCGGCGGCTGAAACGGGCGAGGAGTGACTCCACGGCGGTACATACTCACAACGAGTCGCCCGGCCATGTCGATGTCGTTTTCGGTGATACCGCCGGCGTCGTGGGTGGTCAGGCGGACCTCGACCTCACACCAGCCGATGGTCATTTCGGGATGGTGCCAGGCGTCCTCGGCGACGCCGCCGGCCCCCGCGGCGAACCCGATGCCGTCGAGGTACTCGTCGAACTCGTAGGTCCGCACGATTTCGTCGCCGTCGCGTTCCCAGTCGTCCGGAAGCTGTGCCTCGATTTCCTCGTCCGAGAGCAGGTCTGCCATGCCGTCGGATGGATGGGGTGGCGCGGGTAAAACAGTTTGCCCCTCCCCGTCGAGCGGCGTCCCAGGACGGACTCATAGTGGTTGTTGTGACTCCACGGCAGTAACTAATCTGCGACCCGACCGATTTGCCGGTTCGCTCGCGAAGGTGAACCGCCGCCGACGCTCACTCGTCTTCGTCGCCGCTGACGGGGAGTTGGTCGCGGACCTCTTCGGGGACCTCTTCGAGGTCCATCTCGGCGACGAAATCCGGGGGTTCGCTCGCCTCGAAGTCGGGGTCGAACAGCTGGAGGGCGGTGTGGATGGTCGTCCAGTCGTCCTGTTCGGCGGCGTCCCGGAGGCTGTTGGTCGGCGGCGCGAGCAACTGGGAGACGATGGCGTCGGCCAGCGCCTCCACAGTTGCGCGTTCCTCCTCGTCGAGGTCGAGTTTCTCGAAGGTGGTTGCGAGTTCGTCGGCCTTGATGCGCTCGGCGCTCTCGTACATCGCGGAGATGACGCTGTCGGCGCGCCCGCGCTTGTACTGGACGAGCAACCGCTCGAACTCCTCGTCGACGATGCGCTCGACCCGCCGGGCGGCCTCGCGGCGGCGCTTGCGGGTCTTCTCGGTCACCGATTCCAGGTCGTCGAGGTCGTAGACCGTAAGCTGGGGTTCGTCGTCGGCCACCGGTGGAACGTCCCGCGGTCGTGTGATGTCGACGATGAACGTCTCGTCAAGCCGGGAGCACGCTTCGGGGGCCAGTATCCACTCGGGGCTTCCCGTCGCGGAGACGACCACGTCGTGGGGAGCGAGCGCCCCCGCGAGGTCGTCGAGGTCGGTCGCCCTGACCGACGTGTCCCGGGGGTCGATGCTTGCCGCGAGCGCCTCGGCCCGCTCGACGGTCCTGTTGGCAAGCAGGAGGTCGTCGACCTGCCCGGCCAGCCGTTTTGCCGCGAGCGTCCCCATTTCGCCGACGCCCACGACGGCCGCACTCGCCCCGTCGAGTCCGTGTTTCTCGGAGACGAGTTTGACCGCCGCGCTCGCCAGCGAGACCACGCCCTCGTTGATGGCCGTCTCGGTGCGGGCGCGTTCGCCGACGTGGATGGCTTTCGTGACGGCGTCGTCGAGAATCGGGCCGATACCGCCGGCCTCGTCCGCGTCCTCGTAGGCGTCGTGGACCTGACCGAGTATCTGGTCTTCCCCGAGCACGAGCGACTCCAGCCCCGCCGCGACGCGAAGCAGGTGACGCAGGCTCTCCTCGTGGCCCATCTCAGTGACGACGTCCGCCGGGACGTCGGACGCGAACTGCGACAGCGCCGCACGACCTTCCCCGGCCTCGTCGGTCACGACGTACGCCTCGACGCGGTTGCACGTCTGGAGGACGAACGCCTCGCGGACCCCCGGCTCGTCGAGCAGGGCTGTAACCGTCTCCCGCTGGCCAGCGTCCGTGACCGCTTCGAGCTGGTCGAGGCTTGCGTCGGTGTGGGCGATGCTCGCCCCCGACAGGAGACCGCGCTCGGATATCACGACGTATCACCCGTCACGTCCGTAGGTACCGTCCCATAGTTTTCCCTCTCCGTATCTAAATCCTTCTCATCGGCTCCACGCGCTGCATGGCTGCACATCGTTTTAGTGTCGTTTGGTCTGTGGTGCGGTTGCTTAAACACCTCGCCAACTCCCAGCTCCTGAAAACTCCCCGGGAGCCGGGACGCCGAGGCGGATTCGGGGTTCGTCACCCGTCGACGATAGCCTCCTCGGGGTCGTCGGGGGCACCACGGACGACAGTCACGCGTCGTCGAGCGTCAGCCCCTGGTGCTGGTTGGACGCGAACTCGGGATCGTCCGTGCCCGAGTAGACGAACGTCTCGCCCGGTTCGAAGCCGGCGTGTTCCGCTATCAGGTCACCGATTTCGACGGTGAACTGGTGCATCTCGGGTTCCTGGTCCAGGTCCGTGTACACGATGAGGCCGTCGAGGTCGATGTCGCCGGGCTGGAGCAGTTCCCAGGTCCGGCGCCGCAGGTCGTCTCGCAGTGGCTCCTCCATACGGGAGTGTTCGCGTCGCTGGTCTTACCACTCACGGTTCGAGAACAGGGGACCGACGCCTCATCGTGGTACCGACAACTCGTCTGTCCCGTCTACAGCCAGAGAGTTACTGCCGGCCGCGTTTACAGTCGTTCCAGGTTCTTGGCCCGTGGGCCTTTGTCGGCCTGGACGATCTCGAATTCTACTTCCTGCCCTTCCTCGAGGTCGGGGCCGCCAACGTCTTCCATGTGGAAGAAAACGTCTTCGTCCGAATCCTCAGTGTCGATGAAACCGTAACCGCCGGTGTCGTTGAAGAAATCAACCGTACCTTTCGCCATTGCAAATAGTCGGATGTGCGCAATGTATTAAAACGCTGTGGTCCGACATCGGGTAGAGAAGGGTTACGCCGGTATTTGACAATCGAGTCGGAACTGTTCCTGAGCGAGTGGCGACCAAACGGACCCTCCCACAGGCCGGACTGTCACTCGCCGAACCGGCGCTGTCGCTCCTGGTAGTCCCGGAGTGCACGCAGGTAGTCGCGCCGCCGGAAGTTCCGCCAGTTGACGTCCGTGAAGTACAGTTCGGAGTAGACCGACTGCCAGATCATGAAATCGGAGAGCCGTTCGGCCCCGGTTTTGATGACCAAATCCGGCACTGTCGGGAAGATGAGACGTCCTTCGATGTCCTCCTCGTTGACGTCCGCTGGGTCGAGACGGCCGGCCTCGACCTCTTTGGCGATTCCCTCGACCGCCTTGGCGAACTCGTGTTTTCCCCCGAGGCCGATGCTGATCTGGACGGGGGCGTCGGCCTGCGCGTCGTCGTCGGGCGACCGGACGGCAATCGGACGCGGCGAGTCGAGCCGTTCGAGTTCGCGTCTGAGCGTCGGAATGACTTCCCTGTCGAGGACGCTCACGTAGATGACGACCCTCTCGGCCCCGAACTCGAACGCCCAGCGGAGACAGTTCGACATGGTCTCATACGCACCCTCTTCGAGCAGGTCGCGTTCGGTGATGACGACCGCGACCGTCTCGGGCAACTCCTCCTCCGCGAGCCTGAGGCGGCTGGCGAGATACCTGTCGTACAGTCCCACATACGCCCATTCCAGGGCAGCCATCCTAAACACACCGGTTGCGCTGGACCCGTCTCGGGTCGGGACTGTGACCGAGTGGCCCCCCGGGACGGGACGCGAGGTCCGGAAAGAGTAAGTGCTGGTCGGGAATACCGCTGGGTAGTGACCAGCACAGTCCGACGTGCAGCCGCGTTCGCGCTCGTCGGCTGTCTCGCGCTCGTCGGCCCGTGGGTCCTCGGCGTCCAGGAGCCGGCCGTGGCCACTGTCGCCGCGGTCGGGCCGTTCCTCCTGGTTGCGGTCTTCGCCCTGACAATCGACCCCGACAACGTTCTGTTCGAACTGTTCGCGCGTCCGGGGGACCGACGAAAGGGAAAACTCTACGGGCTGGCGGGGTTCTCGCTCGCTGCTGCCGGTATCTCGATTCTCACTGTGGGGTTCGACATGCCCTATCACGTCTACGTCGGGACCGTCTTCCTGTTCGCGTTTGGCAACCTGGCCGGACAGCTCGTCCGTTCGCTCACCTACGAACAGGTGCGCGCGACCGCCGGTTTCGTCGCCGGGGGCTTCCTTGCCGGCTGTGGGGGGCAACTCCTGACGACACACCTCGCGGCCACTTCCGTCAGCCTGCAGATGATCGCGTTTCTGGCCGCGAGCGGGAGCCTGTTCGCCGCACTCCTGCGGCAGTTGCTGTTCAAGCGCGACGACGCGCTCGTGATGGTGTCGGTCGCGCTCATGCTCTGGTTGTTCGTGAGCCTCCCCGTCGAGATTTCGACGACGCGAATCCTCGTCGCGCTCGGCGTCACTGTCGCGCTCGGGTACGTCTCGTACGCCCTCGAAACCGCCTCGCTCCCGGGAATGCTCACCGGGGTCTTGCTCGGACTGCTCACGATAGTCCTCGGCGATTACGGGTGGTTCGTCATGCTCATCGCCTTCTTCGGCATCGGCGGCCTCTCCTCGAAGTTCCGCTTCGACCGGAAACTGGACCGCGGCATCGCGCAGGAAAACGAGGGTGCCCGCGGGACGGGGAACGTCCTCGCGAACTCGCTGGTCGCGCTCGTCGCCGTCCTCGCTGCGGCCATCAGCCCCACAATCGGCATCTCCGAATCGATTTTCTTCTACGCCTTCGCCGGGGCTGTCGGCGCTGCGCTGGCGGATACCCTCTCGAGCGAGATCGGCGGGCTCTTCGACCATCCCCGGCTCATCACCACGCTGGAGGTCGTCGAACCGGGAACCGACGGCGCGGTCACCTGGCAGGGCGAACTCGTCGGGGTCACGGGAACCGCCATCATCGCCGCCATCGGCCTCGTCGCCTTCGACGGTATCACGACCACCGGCGCGGGGCTCATCGTCCTCGCCGGATTCGCCGGGATGACAGTCGACAGCTTTCTGGGGGCGACAGTCGAGGGCAGGTTCTTCGGCAACCAGGGAGTGAACTTCTTCGCAACCCTCGCGGCGGCACTCGTCGGTGCCGGGCTGGCGGTACTGCTCGGGCTGTCGATGTAGTATGGTCCGTATCCGTCCAGGACGTCCGGGTGACCTCGATGCCCTCCGTCGTATCCAGGCGCGCGCGCTCGTCGAACCGTGGCCGGAACTGCTCGAACCCGCGACGCGCGGAACGGTGGGGCTGTTCGTCGCCGAGAACGAGAAGCCGGTCGGTTACGCCGTCGTCCTCGCGGGGTCCGAGGACGTCGCGTACGTTCCCGAACTCGCGGTTCACCCCGACCACCAGAACGAGGGGTACGGCTCACAGCTCCTCTCGGTTCTGCTGGATCACCTCGACCGGGAGGCCTACAGCGAGGTCCGACTGACCGTCCAGGCGGGAGACGAACGGGCACGACGGTTCTACGACCGCCACGGCTTCGAGGAGGTCCAGCGCCTGGCGGACCACTTCGAGAGTGGCGACGGGCTGTTGCTCTCGCGGGAGCTGTGAGTTCGGCCGGCGGGCCGTCAATGGAGGCCGGCCAATTGACCGCCAAACGGGGTACCGTCTCATAGGGAAAGAGAGAAGTCTTTACCGATGGCAGGACGGCGAATCGCCAGAAAGCCCTCAGCGTGCCGGGGGCTTTCCCGGCCGTGGAGGTCTCGACCAACACCGCGCCGGTAAAAATTCATGCACGACCGTATCAGAGAGACGTTCCGGGACGTCATTGACAGCGACGAGTTCGTCACGGAGACCGCCCGGTTCCGTGCTGCCGACGGCTCGTGGGTGTGGTTCGAGAGTCGCGTCTCGAACCTGACCGGTCCCGGTCGGCGGCAGGCCCTCCCGGTCGTTCCGCTTTCCAAACGGTTAACGCCCTCGGTCCCGGCAGGGGTACCATGACAGAGGCCGCGGACCTGATCCTCACGAACGCCGAGGTACACCCGCTCACGGACGCGGAGACGGGCGAACCGAGCGCCGAGGCCGTCGCCGTGCGGGACGGCGAGGTCGTCCGCGTGGATTCGGCCTACGAGGTGGAGTTTCTCGACGGCGTCGAGACCGAGGTCGTCGACCTCGACGGCCGGACGCTCCTGCCGGGGTTCATCGACGCGCACACCCACCTGGCGATGGTCGGGCGGTACCAGCGCGACGCCGACCTGTCGGGCGTCGACTCCCCCGGAACGTGTCTCGATTTGCTCCGGGAACGGCGCGACGAGACAGCGGAGGGCTGGATACTCGGCTTTGGCTACGACGAGAGCAACTGGGGCGGCGAGTACCTCGCCCGGGACCAGCTCGATTCGGTCAGTACGGACCGGCCGGTCGTCGCGTACCGCGAGGACATGCACCTCGCCTCGGTGAACAGCGTCGTGCTGGAGCGGTACGGCGACGAGATGCCGACCGAGGACGTCCGTGCCGCGGATGGTGAGCCGACGGGCGTGCTCGTCGAGGACGCACTCGACGTTCTCTGGGACGAGACGCGTCCCGGCCCCGAGGGGATGCGCGAGTACCTGCTCGCCGCCCAGGAACACGCCCACAGCCTGGGGATAACGGCCGTCCACGACATGGTCCGGAACTCGCCGGCCCCCCGCGTGTACCGCGAACTCGACAGCGAGGGGGAGCTTTCGCTCCGCGTCCGCATCAACTACTGGCGGGACCACCTCGACGCCGTCCTGGAGACAGGCCTCCGGACGAACCACGGGAGTCCCCGCGTCCGAACCGGCGCGATAAAGACGTTCACCGACGGGAGTATCGGCGGCCGGACGGCCCGTCTCTCGGAGCCATACGCCGACGCCCACGACGAGCGCGGTGACTGGGTCGTCTCGCCCGACGACTACGCCGACCTCGCCGGGCGCGTCGACGCTGCCGGCCTCCAGATGACGACCCACGCTATCGGTGACGAAGCCATCGGGACGGTCCTGGACGCCTACGAGGGAACCGACGGCGAGCGCCACCGAATCGAGCACGCCGAAGTCCTCACCGACGACCTCATCGAACGGCTCGCTGCGGCGGACGTCGTCGTCTCGGTGCAGCCGAACTTCCTGAAGTGGGCCCGCGAGGACGACCTGTATGCCGACCGACTGGGTGACGAACGGCGGCGCGACTCCAACAGGTTCGGGGCGCTCCTGGAGGCGGGAGCGACGCTCGCGTTCGGCAGCGACTGTATGCCGCTCGACCCGCTCTTTGGCATCGGCCAGGCCGTCGACGCGCCGACGCCCCAGCAGGAACTCCCCGTGACAGAGGCGCTCCGCGCCTACACGTTGGGGGCCGCCTTCGCTGGCCTCGACGAGGACCGCATGGGGACCATCGAGGTCGGCAAGTGCGCCGACTTCGCCGTGCTCGCCCAGTCGCCGTGGGAAACGGACGACGTCGCCGGCATCGACGTCGAGATGACTGTCGTCGACGGCGAGGTCGTCTACGACGGCCGCAGGGAGTGACGGCGTCGCCGGCGAGCTGACCGGACTCGGGGCACTCCCGGTGTTCGTCCGGGCGAAGGCCTCCCACCGGGTGTACGACGCCGCGACTGCCGCCTTTCTGGTCGGGTTCACGGTGCTCGTTCTCGTCGACCAGCTTCTGTGGCTAGAACAGCGCATCCGATTCGTCCAGCACCCTCGCGGGACCGCCAAGTTCCCAGACGCGCGTCTCGACGCCACAGTCAGCGATGGCGGCTTCCACGCGGTCGACGTGCTCCTGTGACGTGTTGACGTAGACGCTCGCGCCCGTATCGGCCGAGAAGTAGACGGGGACGCCTTCCTCGCGGCGCAACTCCCGGACGGCGTTGAAGATGGCAATCGTGCGGGGTTGCCAGTACACCCACCCGGCGGGGCCGGTCATCGTCGTCGCCGTCAGCGAGAGCGTGTCGCCTTCCGCCAGTTCGAACGTCCTGTGGAAGTCACCGTCCCGGAGCGCGTCCCGCATCTCCGCGATCTGGCCGTGAACGTGGGCGAGTCGCGCCCCGAACATGTGGCTCTCGGCGGCCTCCTGGTGGGCTTGCTCGGTCTCCTTGTACGACGACACGAGGCCCCCCACGACACGCAGGTCGGATTCGAGCGCGTCCGGGACCGGAATCCGCTCGGACCGGCAGTCCTCGTCGTTCAGCCCCGCTCGGAGGTGCGAGAACCCCCCGGTGACTGCCCGCGCGGCCGACGAGGAGCCTCGGCGCGCGACCGTCGAGATTTCCGGACGGCTCATCTCCAGCCCCGCGGCCTCGACCAGCGCCATCGCCGCCGCGGCGAATCCGGACGAGGAGGAACCGAAGCCGACGTTAGTGGGAAAGGAGTTCTCGGATTCGAACCTGACTCATCCGCCTCGCGGTCGGAGTCGAACTCGACTGTCGTCTTCGTGTGGCTCGGCGCGGTACAGAGACTGATAGAGTCGTGATATGGCAACCGGAGTTTCTCGTCTCGCATCCCGTGGTACTTGACCAGCCCCTGGATGGGGTGGGCCTTCGCGGTCGCTTTCATACGTGCAGGGATTCAGCGTCGATACTTAAACCTCGCTCACTCCGCCCGCCGCGGTCGACAAAATAGAAATCCCGCAGTACAGGGTGTGGTAGTGGTTGTTGTGACTCTGTTCGGCCCGGCGCGAAATTATCGTCTGTTTCGGCCCCTGTAACGGGATATGTGTGACTGCATGGCGGTAAAGAATCACGAACGTCCGTATCACAACAACCACTATGAGAAGACTTCTGCACCACCGCCCCTCCTGGACGAACGAATCGAGCAGGGCGAGCCGTTCGACCTGACCGCGACCTTTTGCGGTTACTTTCGGACGGAGCGACGTCCAGCACCGCAAAATCAGGGGACGACCAGGTCGGCTGCGACGCCGGCGAACTCCGTGACGAAGCCGAATCCGGGGAGCAACAGGACGGTGAACAGCGCCGCGATTGCGATGGCGGCATACAGCCCCGTGGGATAGCTCTCGATGTCGAGCGCGCCGTCGGGTTCCTCGACCCACATGGCCTTGATGACCCGGGTGTAGTAGAACAGCGAGACGGCGCTGTTGACGACGAGCGCGACAGCGAGCAGGGCGACGCCGCCGTTGAGCGACGCCATCAGCAGGTAGAACTTCGAGAGGAAGCCCCCGCCGATGGGCAGGCCGGCCAGCGAGAACAAAAACAGCGTCATCGCCGTGCAGGCGAAGGGTGCCTGTGTCGCAAGCCCGTTGTAGTCCTCGATGCGCCGGCCGACGCCCCAGTACTCGACGAGCGCGACGACGAGGAACGCGCCGGTGTTCATGAACCCGTAGACGAGCAGGTGTGCCATCCCCGACCCGAGAACGAACGCCTGGTCGGCGTCGGCGGTCAGGGCCGCCACCGCGATGAGCACGTAGCCCGCGTGGCCGACCGAGGAGTACGCGAGCATCCGCTTTACCTTCTCCTGTCTGAGGGCGGCGAAGTTGCCGACGGTCATCGTCACGACCGCGAGCACCTGGAACGCGACGACCCAGTCGACGGTCCCCGAGACGGTCTCGTAGGGGAAGACGTCGACGAAGACCCGGAACACGATGACGAACCCGGCGGCTTTCGACGCCGACGAGAGGAACGCCGAGATGGGTGCCGGCGCGCCCTCGTAGGCCTCGGGTGCCCAGAAGTGGAACGGGACGGCGGCGATCTTGAACGCGAACCCGCCCAGCACCATCATTATCGCCAGTCCCATGACGCCGTCGACGCCGTTCCCGAGGGCCTCCGTCACGGCCCCGAACTGCAGGGAACCGGTCGAGACGTACACCAGCGAGATGCCATACGCGAGGATGGCCGACGAGAGCGCGCCGATGAGGAAGTACTTCAGGCCGGCCTCGACGCTCCCGCGGTTGGATTTCAGCGACGCGACCAGCGCGTAGGAGGGCAGCGACGAGAGTTCGATGCTGATGAACGCGATGACGAAACTGTTCGACATCCCGACCAGTATCATCCCGGTCGCCGAGAGCATCGCCAGCGAGTAGTACTCGGCCTGGTAGGGATGGCCCCCGAGGTAGTCGTAGCTGGCAAGCACGACCAGCAGGACGACGCTCGTGATGATGGTTGCGAAAAACAGCGACATCCCGTCGACGACGACGTTCTCGTTGAACAGCGTGATCGGCCCCCCGGTGTCTCCCTGGCCGGTTCCCGCGACGAGATACCAGACGCTGAATCCGAGTCCCACTATCGCTCCCGTGGCTGAAATCCCCGCGAGTAGCGTGCTGTCCTCGGAGTCGGGATCGACCATGTCGACGGCGAACAGGACCATCGCCGTCGCCAGGAGCGCGAGCGCGGGAGCCAGCGCCGTCCAGTCGGGGAGCGCGAGGTGTTCGCTCATCGGAGTTCACCCCCCGAGAGAAGGACGTCGGGTACGACCGCGAGCGGTTCGCCGAGCGGGACGACCGCGTCCTGAATCGCCTCGTAGATGACGTCGGGCTGGACGCCCAGCAGGACGATCAGCACGAGCAACACGCCAAGCGGTGCGACGTCGTGTAGCGGCGCGCGACCGATTTCGTAGTCCGTTCCCAGTTCGAACGGCCCGAACAGCGTCCGCTGCATCGCCCACAGCAGGTAGCCCGCGACGATGACGATACCGAACATCGCGGCCGCAGTGAACAGCGGCGCGGCCGATATCGCCTCGGAGTGGAACGACCCGATGAACACGAGGACCTCCCCGGCGAAGCCGCTCATCAGCGGGAGTCCCATGTAGGCGAACGCTCCGGCCACGAAGACGCCGACGGTCCAGGGCATTCGGTCCGCGAGGCCGGACATGTCGCCGACCATCCGCGTGTGGGTCGCGTTGTAGATGACGCCGACGACCATGAACATCAGGCCGGAGATGAGGCCGTGACTCACCATCTGGAACGTCGCACCGCCCAGTCCGTGGGGCGTAAACGCGACCAGTCCGATGATGACGAACCCCATCGAGGAAATCGACGAGTACGCAACGATGCGTTTCAGGTCCCGCTGTGCCAGCGCGAGCATCGCGCCGTAGATGACGCTGATGACGCCGATTGCAGCGATGATTTCGGCGTTCTCCCTGGCGACGTCGGGCAACATTGTGAAGTTGAACCGCAGGAGTGCGTACGTCCCCATCTTCAGCAGGACGCCGGCCAGCATCACGGAGACGGGCGTCGGCGCTTCGACGTGGGCGTCGGGTAGCCAAGTGTGGAACGGGACGATAGGCACCTTCACCGCGAACCCGACGAACAACAGCGAGAACGCGACCAGTTTCAGGAGGTCGGGCTCCATCCCCGCGAACGAGCCGAGTTGCCCGTCGCGGATCGCCTGGGCAATCTCGGGGAACGAAAGCGTCGAGATGCCGTCGCCGAGGCCGAACAACAGCGCGAACACGCCGACGAACATGACCAGCGACGCCAGGTTCGTGTACACGAGGAACTTCATGGCGGCGTACTTCCGGCGGGGTCCGCCCCAGACGGCGATGAGGAAGTACATCGGGATGAGCACGCCCTCCCAGAAGACGAACCAGACGAAGAAATCCAGCGCGACGAACACGCCGACAAGCGCCGTCTCCATGAACAGCATCAGCCCGTAGAACTGCGAGGTTCGCGTATCGATGGGCGTCCACGAGGAGACGAGCGCGAGCGTCGTCAGGATGGTCGTCATCACCAAAAGCGGGAGGCTGATACCGTCGACGCCGACGTGCCACTGGAGCGTCCACTCGAAGGCCTCGACGCTGAACGTGACCCACTCGGCCGTCGTCTCGAACGCAATGTCGCTGTCCGCGAGCAACGCATTGCCCTCGCCGGCGAACTCGACCCACATCCAGAGACTCCCGGCCAGCGGGACGAGACTCAGCGCCGTCGCGAGTTTGCCGGCGTACCTGTCCGGCGACAGGAACACGACTATTGCGCTGGCGAGCGTGAACGCGAGGAGTGCCTCGATTATCATCTAGAACCACCCCCCGACGAGTCCGAACACCAGCAACAACAACACCAGCCCCAGCGCGAGCAGCGCGGCGTAGTTCGTGACGATGCCCGTCTGTATCTCCCGGAACCGCTGGCCAGCGTACATGCTCACGCTCCCGCTGCCGTTGACCACACCGTCGATGACGCCCTGGTCGAACTTGTTCGCCAGCCCCGCAAGCGGTGCCGTCAGGCCCTGTGCCAGCCAGACCTGGAACTCGTCCTGGTAGTAGTTGTTCACGAGTAGCGTTCGTGCCCGTCCGAGTTTCGTGGTGTACGGTGCCGGGTCCGCGCCCCGGTAGAGGTACACTGCGGCGGCGAGGCCGACCAGCCCCAGTGCGAGCGTCATCGCACCCGACGCCAGGGCCGAGACCTCGGTCACCTCGTAGCCGGCCCCGAAGGAACTCTCCAGCAGTTCCTCGTAGTGTTCCAGCGAGAGTACACCGAGGTCTGCGTCCATCGTCGCGCCGTCGAGGTACTTCTTGAGAAAGAGGTTGTCCTCCCCGACGAACTCCTCGATGACGCCCAGGTTCAACACGCCCCCGACCACCGAGAGGACGCCCAGCACGACCAGCGGGAACTTCATGTTCCAGCCGATGGGTTCGGGGTCATCGGCGGTGTCGGTCCGCGGGTCGCCGTGGAACGTCAGGTAGACCATCCGGAACGTGTAGAACGCCGTCAGCAGTACCGCAACGAGGCCGAACGCGTACGCGGTCAACAGGAGCGGTTCGCCCGAGAGGGCGTGCTGGAGCGTCTCGAACAGCGCCTCGTCCTTCGACCAGAAGCCGGCGAAGGGGAAGATGCCCGCGAGCGCGAGCGACCCGGCGAGGAACGTCCAGTAGGTGACGGGCATCCGCGATTTCAGCCCGCCCATGTCCCACATGTTCTCGTTGTGATGCATCGCGATGATGACTGCGCCGGCACCCAAAAACAGGAGTGCCTTGAAGATGGCGTGGGTCGTCAGGTGGAACACGGCGGCGACGTAGCCACCGCCGCCCAGCGCGAGCATCATGTACCCGTACTGTGAGATGGTCGAGTACGCGAGCACCTGCTTGAGTTCCTGCTTGATCAGCGCCATCGTCGCGGCCAGGAACGCGGTGAAGCCGCCGATGAGCGCGATGACTGCGAGCGCCGTCGGCGAGAGGGCGTAGAAGCCGTACATCCGCATGACGAGGTAGACGCCGGCCGCGACCATCGTCGCGGCGTGGATGAGCGCCGAGACGGGAGTCGGGCCCTCCATCGCGTCCGGGAGCCAGGTGTGCAGCGGGAACTGTGCGGACTTGCCGACGACGCCCCCGAGGACGAGAAGACCGAGGACGGTAATCCAGGCCTGCTCGCCGAACCCGAGGAAGGTCGTCATCTCGCCGGACGCCTCGGGGTCGAGCACGTGTTCGGCCT
>PXQO01000085.1:0-13152 GCA_003021285.1 Halobacteriales archaeon QH_2_65_14
CCACAACAGCGGGAGGTCGGCGTCACCCCCGACGGCGAACTCGATTACGACGAACTCGCGGACCTGCTCGCGGACTACGTCATCGACCGCGAGGAGCACGTCCACGCCGAGGGGTTCGTTGTCCGCCCCGACGAGGTCGCGGCAGTCCTGTGGCTCCTCAAAGAGCAGGCCGGGTTCGACCACCTCTCTTGTCTCACGGCACAGGAGTACCGCGACCGCTACGAGTCCATCTACCACCTGAAGAAGTACGACGAGCCGACTCACGAACTCTCGGTGGTCGTGCCGACCGCCCGCGAGGAGCCGACGAGCCAGAGCGGTGCGGGCGTGTTCGACACCGCCATCTGGCACGAGCGCGAGGCCTACGACCTCGTCGGCATCGAGTACGAGGACAACCCCGACCTGCGCCGGATACTCCTGCCCGAGACCTGGCAGGGTCATCCCCTCTCGCTGGATTACAACCAGGACAGCCCCCAGATCGTTCCCCTGCGCGAGCACGCGAACCCGATGGAGCGGCGCACCGAGGTCGAGGACGAACAGGACACGATGTTCATCAACATCGGCCCGCACCCCCCGGCGACACACGGCGTCTTGCACCTCAAGACGGTGCTCGACGGCGAACAGGTCCTGGACGTCGACCCGGACATCGGCTACCTGCACCGCTGCGAGGAGCAGATGTGCCAGCAGGGGACCTACCGCCACCAGATAATGCCCTATCCCGACCGCTGGGACTACATCTCCGCCGGCATGCTCAACGAGTGGTCATACGCGCGAGCGGCCGAAGCGCTGGCCGACATCGACGTGCCCGAATACGCCCAGGTGTTGCGAACGATGTCCGCCGAGATGTCCCGCATCGCCGCCCACCTGCTCGCCATCGGCACGTTCGCGCTCGACATCTACGGCGACTTCACCGCCATCTTCATGTACGCCATCACCGACCGCGAGAAACTCCAGACCCTGCTGGAGGACCTCTCGGGCCAGCGGCTGATGTTCAACTACTTCCGGCTCGGCGGCGTCGCGTGGGACCTGCCCGAACCCCGCGAGCGGTACTTCGAGAAGGTTCGCGACTTCTGTGAGTACTTCCCCGAGCGCCTGGAGGAGTACCACAACCTGCTGACGGGCAACGAACTGTTCCAGATGCGCGTCCTGGATACGGGGATACTCCCCCCGGAGGAGGCGAAAAGCTACGGCTGTACCGGCCCAATCGCACGCGGGTCGGGCATCGACTACGACCTGCGCCGGGACGACCCCTACGGCTACTACGACGAACTGGAGTGGGACGTCATCACCGACGATGGCTGTGACAACTTCGCGCGAGCGCTCGTCCGCCTGGAGGAGATGCGACAGTCCGCACGCATCATCGAGCAGTGCGTCGACCTCCTGGAGGACTGGCCCGAGGACGAGCGCGATATCCAGTCGAACGTGCCCCGGACGCTCAAGCCCGAGACCGACTCGGAAGTGTACAAGGCCGTTGAAGGGGCGAAAGGCGAACTCGGCATCTACATCCGGTCGGACGGCACCGCCAAGCCGGCCCGGTTCAAGATACGCAGTCCGGCGTTCTGTAACCTCCAGTCGCTGGAAGTGATGGCCGAGGGCGAGTACGTCCCGGACATGGTCGCCGCGCTCGGGAGCCTCGACATCGTGCTCGGGGAGGTGGACCGGTAATGGCCGACCTGTTGCCCGAGGCGATCAACAACGCGGTCGGCGTGGACGGCTTCGCCGTCGAGTTCACGGCGGCGTTCGTCGGAGCGGTCGTCGTCGGGACGCTCGTGATGATCCAGACCGCCCTGGCGGGGCCGTGGGCGAAACGGAAGATCACGGCCGCGTTCACCGACCGCATCTCGGTCAACAAGTTCGGCCCGTGGGGAATCGGGATCATCATCCCCGACGCCGTCCGACTCATCTCGAAGGAACTCATCGTACCCGAGGACGTCGACCGCCCGGCGTGGGACCTCGCGCCGCTCGTGCTCGCCTCGTCGGCGCTGTTCGGCTTCGCGGTCATCCCGATGGGTAACCTCGGCCCGGTCAACTTCCACCTCGCCGATCCCGAGGTCGGGCTTGCCTTCGTGTTCGCGGTCGCCTCCATCGCGTCGCTCGGCCTGGTGATGGCCGGCTACGCGTCGAACAACAAGTACTCACTGCTGGGCGGACTCCGGGCGGTCGCACAGAACCTCGCCTACGAAATCCCGCTCATCCTCGTCGGCATCTCGGTGGTCATCTTCTCGGGGTCCCTGCGGATGAGCGAGATCGTCGCCGCCCAGCAGGAGCCGCTTTTCAGCGTCGGTCCCGTCGTGATCCAGCAGTGGTTCGCGATACTCAACCCGTTCGCGTTTTTCCTGTTCCTGGCGGCGAACATGGCCGAGGTCGGGCGCAACCCCTTCGACATCCCCGAGGCACCGACCGAGATCGTCGCGGGGTTCCAGACCGAGTACTCGTCGGTGTACTTCGTGCTCCTGTACCTCGGCGAGTTCATCCACATCTTCCTCGGCGGGGCCATCATCGCGACCATCTTCCTGGGCGGCCCCGCTGGGCCGGTCCTGCCGGGGCTGGTCTGGTTCCTCGTGAAAATCTGGGCGGTCTTCCTGCTGACACAGTGGATGCGCTCGGCGGTACCCCGGGTCCGCATCGACCAGCTCATCGAGATCGGCTGGAAGCGCCTGCTCGTGCTGGCGTTTCTCAACCTCTTTTTGACTGCGGTCATCGTGGGGGTAGTCGCCGCATGAATGTGCTCCCCGCCATTCGCGCGACAGCCCCCAACCGAGGTGACAGACAATGCTAGGCGTACTCAAAGGCATGGCAACGACGATGAAACACGCGCTGGACAACGAGACGTTCACCGTCGCCTATCCCGAGGAGGAACCGGACGTCTCGCCCCGGTTTCGCGGCGTCCACAAGTTCAGCCAGGAGCGGTGCATCTGGTGTCGCCAGTGCGAGAACGTCTGCCCGAACGACACCATCCAGATCGTGATGGACGACCAGCGCAACGGCGAACAGTACAACCTCCACGTCGGGCAGTGTATCTACTGCCGACTCTGCGAGGAGGTCTGTCCCGTCGACGCCATCATCCTTACCCAGAACTTCGAGTTCGTCAGCGACACGAAAGACGAGTTCGCCTACAGCAAGGAGGAACTCAAGAACGTTCCCTGGTACAAGGACATCGACCCGCTGGAGTCGCGCGAACCCGACCGCAACGCCTGGGTCGGCGAAGGCGAGGGCGAACTCGACTACCAGTAGGTCACTCTCTTCCTGACGGGCGAACGGAGCGAACCTCCGGTTCGGCGTCTCGACGAGGGGTTCGAGGCCGTGAAGTTGCGCATCACGGACCGGAACGACCTGGCGGCGGTCCGCGTCGTCGAGTCGGAGACGCGGCGGTCCGCGAAATCCATCCGGGTCAATCTCGGTGACGTTCCGAAGTTCGGCTGACTGTTCGGGGCCGGCAGTCAACTCCACAGTACGCCTTGCCCCCACTCCTCGGAGGAAGCCCGTACACGTCGCGCGAGTAACTGAGCGCCTGATATATGTGGGTACCCGAATTCTAATCGAGCATCTGGTAAGTATCTGGTCAGTAAGCGATTGTTTTCGAACTAAAATACAGTACAGCAGAACATACCTCGAAAATAACGTTATCAGTAGCGAAAAATACAGTCAGATAGAAGAATGCATGAGTCATTCGGATGACGGGCCAACGATACAATCGATGAGACACAAACGGATTCTGGACGTCGCCGAAGAGCATCCGAAGGCGTCGATGAGTAAACTTGCGTCCCTGGTACCGAGTGCGACGACAGACCTCGTCGAGCGTGTACTCGACGAATACGGTGATCCTGCTGTCGAGGGGACAGCCGAGAACTCTGACGACGAGGCATCCGCTGATAGAACGTCCGAACCGGTCGAAAACGGGGACTGCCCTGTGCCCTCCGAGAACGGGAGCCAGTCCGCTCACTCGGAAAACGGGACTACCCCCAACAACTCGGACACCGGGGCCGGTTCTGGTTCCCCGGACAAAGAGACCGGCTCTGAGCCCTGGGAAAACGGGAAGACACCCGCTGTCGATCCTTCCGAATCCACTGGACCGGCGACGACTGCACCGGAAACGACCACTCCCGACCATCCCTCGCCGGAGGAACTGACCGCGAAAGAACGCGAGGTACTCCGGACAATCGCCGAGAACCCGGACGCAATTCAGAAAGAACTCGCGGAGGAGATAGGCGTTTCGCGGAGCACTATCAGTAACCGTGTCAACGGCATCGACGGCTTCGAGTGGAAGAACAGACGCAGGTTCGTGGCCGCTGTGTTCGATACTGACCTGCCCGCCTCGTTCTCGGGGAGTGGACTGACGCCGTCGGATCACACTGACGGCCAGCCTGACCCCGAACGGCTGGAGGAACGCGTTTCCGAACTCGAACGACGGATCGAGCGTCTTGACGGGTCGGCTACGGTGTTCGGGACGCCCGAACTGACACACAAGGTCGTCCACGCGTGTCTGCAAGCGGAGACGATTGCCCAAGAGGAGGAACTCCGAATCCTGAAGCACCTCCTCGACGACTGAACTTCCTGCAGTCGAGCCCTCATCCAGTTCTTCTCGGTGCCCATCCATCCTAACCCCCGGCGACGACCGGCTACGCTGGCAGGGAGTGCGGACCGACGATGCAGACAGGGAGCGCCGGTTCCCGTGGGGGGTTACTATCTGTTCGTTAGCGTCGAGGACGGCTCCTGTCTGGAGGTCTACGAGACCGACGACCCCGACGGCGAGGACTGGGGGTTCGCGTTCCGGGGCGGGTACAGCGACTGGAAGCGACTCACCAGGGGCGAGGTCGACCCCGTCGAGGGGATGATGGACGGCACGTTCGACCTCGACGGCGACATGCAGAAGGTCCTCCAGTACAGCCAGGCCGCGGTCGCCATGACCGAGGCCGCCGGCGACGTCGACACCGAATTCGAGTACTGATACCGCCAGGTCCAGTCAGCCATCGGACTCCCGTCCATCGACAGTTCCGTTGCTCCCGGCCGCACTTGTCCGGTCGACGCGCTCGACGGACCCCTCGTCTTCGATGACCGCGACGATACCGTCCTCGTCGAGGGAGAACTGCACTTCGATGCGGGGTGGCTCCTCGGAGAGCAACTCGACGCGGGGGTCGTCGAGGCGCTCCCGGATTCCCCAGATGGGGTCAGTTCGGACATCGATGCCGTGGTCGGCGAGGAACCCGCCGACGGCGGGGTGGACCATCGCCGGGGACGTGGCCAGCGGCCGTCGGGTGTTCCCGCACCGTCGGCACTCGAACTCGAAGTGAGCCGTGTCGGCCGGGGAATCGCCGGCGAGAGACGTCATCCGCGGGGCGTCGCCGTCGAGAACCAGTTCGCCGTCCATGCGACCGGCACAGAGCGGGCAAAAGCCGGCGAGCGTCCGCTGGAAGGCGAGGTAGTTCCACCGGTAGAACGCGGCCGGCAGGCCCTCGCGGTCGAACCCCGCCAGTCCGCCCGGGGGAAAGAAGTACTCGACGGGGTCGCCACACTCGCAGTATATCCGGGCCGTCTCGTCGGTGTATTCGGCCACGAGGTCGGTCTCACAGGTCGGACACTCGACGCCGGTGGAAACCGGTTCGACGGTCGCGTCCGCCGTGTAGGTCCCCGCGTGTATCGCGCCGATGATCTGTCGACCCGCGTGGGTCAACTCGTACCCGTCGTCGGTCTTGCGGACCAGCGAGCCCTGTAGCTTCTTGAGGTGGTAGTTGAAGTGGCCGCTGTCGACGGTCCCGACGCGCTCGTGCAGGTCAGAGAACGAAACCGTCGCGTCCGGCGTCTCGCCCAGCCTTCTGAGAATCTCGACACGGGTGTCGTCGGCCAGCAGTTCGAAGACGGCTTCGGGTGAGGTCCGTTCGATAGTGGTCCCCTCGTCCGTCTCCGGGGAGCTGTTGCGCTCGCGGCTCATTGGCTGTAGTTCAGTCTCCGGGACAATCATCCTTTCTTCACGACACCCTGCGGGACAGCCCTCCCGGTTTGTGGGTCCCCGGTGGAACTTAGTCGCCGCTGTGAGTAGAGGATGACATGACCGATTCACACCGAACAGGGGGTGAACTGTTCGTCGAGGTCCTGGAACAGTACGGCGTCACGCACGTCTTCGGGAATCCCGGGACGACCGAACTCCCGGTCGTGTGCGCGCTCGCCGAGAGCGACGTCGAGTACGTGCTCGGGTTGCACGAGGACATCGCGGTCGGAATGGCCGGTGGGTACGCGAGTACCCGCCGGTACCACGCACACCACGAGGACGCTCCGGTCGGCGAGAGTGACGTCCTGTCACTCGGTGTCGCAAACCTGCATCTCAACGCCGGCCTCGCACACGGCCTCGGGAACGTCTACGCGGCGGCGGTGGCCGGCGCACCCCTCCTCGTGACGGCCGGGAACCACAGCCTCGATTTCCGCCACGAGGAGCCGATTCTCTCGGGCGACCTCGTCTCGATGGTCGACCAGTACACGAAGTGGGCCGGCGAGGTCCGGTCGGTCGAGACGCTCCCGACGATGGTGCGACGCGCCGTCCGGACGGCGCTCACCCCGCCGACGGGGCCCGTCTTCCTCGCCCTGCCGCTTGACGTGATGCTCGCGACGACCGACGCGACGCCGGAGCGACTCGGCCCCATCCCCGACGCGGGCCGCGGGGACCCCGACCAGGTCACCCGGGCCGCCGAGTTGCTCGTCGGGGCCGACGACGTGGCGCTCGTCGTCGGCGATGGCGTCGCCCGTGCCGGACAGGAGGCCGTCGACGCCGCCGTCGAGTTCGCTGAGGCAGTCGGCGCACGCGTCCACGGCGAGATTCTCGCCTGCGAAGTCGACTTCCCCACCGACCACGAGCAGTGGGTCTCGTACGTCCCGCCGGACGAGGACCTCGCGGGCACGCTCCTGAGCGCCGACGTGCTCTGTCTCGTCGGCTGTTCGACCAACACCACGCTGACGCGCCACGACGACCCGCTGGTGCCCGAGGACACGACGTGCATCCACGTCGGGGACGACGCCTGGCAACTGGGCAAGAACCAGCCAGCCGACGCCGCGGTCATCGGCGACCCCGGACACGTCCTCTCGGAACTCGCCGACCTCGTCCGCGGGGACCTCGACGGGGAAACGCGCCGGTCGCGCCTCGACGCCGTGGCGGCACAGAAGGAGTTCGTCGGCGCGAAGATGGCCGAGATGGGCGAGGACGAGGCTCCGGACGACCCGCGCGCGTCGAAGGCAGAGCTAGTCGACGCGATGTACGACGTCGCACCCGACGCCTACGTCGTCGACGAGGGCGTCACCGCGAAGTACGCGATGCTCACGCGGTGGCCGTTCGACCCGGAGCAGTACGTCTCGAACAAGGGCGGCGGTCTCGGGTACGGCCTCCCCGCGAGCGTCGGCGCGGCCATCGCCGAACGCGAACGCGAGAACCCGCGCGAAGTCGTCGGGTTCGTCGGCGACGGCTCCTATCTCTACTACCCGCATACGCTCTATACGGCGGCACGGGAAGGCGTCGACCTGACGGTCGTGATCCCCGACAATCGCAACTACCGCATCCTCAAGGACAACACGCTCTCGATCATGGGCGGCGACGAGGACGATTACGAGTTCGTCGGCATGGATTTCGAGCCGCCGGTCGACATCGTCCGGAACGCCGAGAGTCATGGCGCACGCGGCGAACTCGTCGAAACGCCCGACCAAATCCCGGCGGCGCTGGCCGACGCGCTCGACCGCGATGAGCCGGACGTGCTGGACGTGCTCGTCCACGACTGAGAGTGGTTGTTGCGAGGAGTTTCATGACCACGCCCCCCCAACGGTGTCTTCACGGGCTGGGACCCACAGACTGTGACGCTCCTGCGGGACAGAGTCCCAACAACCACTATGATGGGTCGTGCGTTCCTCGGTACCGGCCGGCTGTCTCACGGGGCGAACTCGACGTCGGCGAACTCGAACCGGGTACCGCCGGTCGTCCCGTCGGTCACCCGGACGTCCCAGCCGTGTCCCTCGGCGACTGTCTCGACGATGGTGAGTCCGAAGCCGACGCCATCCTCGACCGTCGAGTAGCCGGGGTCGAAAAGGTTCTCGCGGTCCTCGGGCGGGATGCCCGGTCCGTCGTCTTCCAGATAGAACCCGTCCGCTCGCTCGCCCACCGTTATCGTCACGTCCGACCCGCCGTGTTCGACCGCATTGCGGACGAGGTTCTCCAGCAGTTGCTGGAGGCGGCTAGGGTCGGCCATCCCCCGCCGTTCGACGTCGACCTCGATTCCGGCGTCGGCCGTCTCGACGTTGAGCCAGCAGTCCTCGACGACCGCCGCGATGTCGACCGGTTCTTGCCGGCCAACCTGGTCGCCCTCGCGGGCGAGGGCCAGGAGGTTCTCGATGAGGGTCTCCATCCGGTCGATCCCCCGTGCCATGAGCTCGAAGTGCTCGCAGTCGCCACACTCCGCTCGCGCCAGTTCGAGACGGGTCTTGACCACGTTCAGCGGATTCCGGAGGTCGTGGCTGACCACGCTGGCGAACTGTTCGAGGCGCTCGTTCTGTCGTTCCAGTTGCCGTTCGTGCCGCTTCCGGTCGGTGATATCTATCAACGTTCCGATGACAGCCGGTTCGCCCTCGTACTCGATGCGGGCGCCGTGAAGTTCGACGTCGATCCGCTCGCCGTCTTTCGTCAGCACGACGGTCTGGTACTGGAGGTCCCGGACCTCGCCCTCGAACCGCTGGCGAAGGTTCTCCCTGACGCGGTCGCGTTCCTCCGGGGCGATCACATCGAGCGGTGACATCCCGATCAGTTCTTTTCGCTCGTACCCGAAAATCTCCGCTAGCTTCGGGTTGACGAAGACTATCTCGCCGTGCTGGGTGATGTAGATGCCAGCCAGATTCTGTTCGACGACCTGCTGGTAGCGCATGCGGGTCGCGTCGAGTTCCCGTTCAGTCCGGTACCTGTCGACCGCGTTTTCGATCCTGTTTGCGAGCACGGTGTACTGCTCCGGGGTCCCCTTTTTCTGGAGGTAGTCAGTGACGCCTGCCGAGATGGCCTCGCTCGCGATCTCCTCGCTTCCCTTGCCGGTGAACAGCAAAAACGGAAGATCGGGATACTCCTCGCGAACGGTCTGGAGAAACTCGATACCGGTCCTTCCCGGCATCTCGTAGTCGGAGACGACGCAGTCGAACCCGTCTCCGGCCAGTCGAGCGAGCCCCTCGTCCGGGGTCGTGACCGACTCGACACTGAATTGCCCGTCCTGTCGTTCGAGAAATGCCGAGGTTACCTCGGTGAACTCCGGGTCGTCGTCGACGTGGAGAACACGAATCGGTTCATCCATGCTTCAAGGAGTCCACCAATCGACCATAGTGTTTGGGATGCGTTCGATGCCACTGCCCGGGGCGTACGCTGTCACCGTCCGTGGCGCGCCGATAGCGCCGGGGTACCGGTCAGTGTGTCACCTGCTGTTTACGACAGGTCGTTACCGGTGGCAGTTCGGTCACGGACGCGCTCCCCGTCGGCCGTTTCGGGGAATATCTTCCCCGGGTTGAGCGTGTCCGTCGGGTCGAGCGCCCGTTTGATACGTCGCATCGCTTCGACGCTCGCCTCGCCGTGTTCCGCGACCATGTATTCTCGCTTGCCCTGGCCGATACCGTGTTCGCCCGTGGCGGTGCCGCCGACCTCGATTGCCCGTTCGACGATGGCGGCATACACCTCCTCGCCACGGGCGAGTTCTTCCTCGTCGTCGGGGTCGACCATGACCGAGTAGTGGATATTGCCGTCGCCGGCGTGGCCGAAACACGGCACCATGAGGCCGTACTCCTCGCCGACCGACTTGGCGTACTCCATGAGCGGGCCGTACTCGCTGATCGGGACGGTCACGTCGCCGGGATGGAGCGGGCGCATCTCCGGGTCGTAGGTCGCGAGCGCGAACGCCAGGTCCTTGCGCGCCTCCCAGAGGTCGTCCATCCGCTCCTCGGGAGCGAGTTCGAAGGCAACGGGGTCGTGACTCTCGACGATTGACTGACAGAAGGCCACCTCCTCGTCGATGCCGTGGTCGGCGTGAAACTCCAGGAACACCATCGGCGCGTCGGGCAGGTCCGCACCCGTGTAGGCGTTCGAGATGCGCGCCGATTCCGCGTCGATCAGCTCGATTTTCGCCACGTCGACGCCGGACTGGACGACGTCCGTAACGGCGGCGCTCGCGTCCGCCAGGTTCGAGAAGATGACCCGTCCGCCCTTGATTTGCCGGGGTCGCCCGGCGAGTTCGAGCGTCGCGCGGGTCACCACCCCCAGCGTCCCCTCGCTCCCGACGAGCAGGTCCCGGAGGTTGTACCCCGAGGACGTCTTGACGGCCTTCGATCCCGCCGTGATGACCGATCCGTCCGCGAGGACGACCTCCAGTTCGAGCACCCAGTCTGCGACCTCGCCGTACTTGACCGTCTGCATCCCGCTCGCGCCGTTGGCGATCATCCCGCCGATGGTCGAGATGTCGCCCGACGAGGGGAGCGGCGGGAAAGAGAGTCCGTGTTTCCCGGCAACCTCCTCGATGGTCGGTCCCATCACCCCGGGTTCGACGTCGATCTGGAAGTCGCCCGGCCGGACGTCGAGTACCTCGTCCATTCGCGTGAGGTTCATGCTGATGCCGCCGTGGGCGGGAACCGGATTCCCTTCGAGGCTGGTGCCCGCGGCGTAGGGTGTGACGGGGACGTCCCGCTCGGTCGCGCCGGCGAGTACCGCCGCCACCTCCTCGGTCGTGGTCGGGTAGACGACGACGTCCGGGAGGACCGGCTCGGGCGTCACCCACTCCGCGTCCGTCGCCCAGTCGGCCGAGTGTTCCTCCCGTGCGGATTCGCCCGTCGAGACCTGCTCCTCCCCGAGTGCGTCCACGAGAAACGTGTGATCGAACGCCATTGGGGACACGAGGAGTTCCATCGACATAACGTTGGGCGCTGTCGCATCAGGTGGTGACGCGACCGCGACACCTGCCTCAAGTAGGAAGATTCTTCCGGCTCGGTACCCCATCCGCTAACATGAGCGAGTACACGGTCACGGGGAGATGGAAAGCCCGCGACGGGTGGCAGTCGTTCGAGAAGGCAATCGAGGCCGAAAACGAGGATGTCGCAACCGAGCGCGTCTACGCGGAGTTCGGGTCCAAACACGGGCTCAAGCGTCCGCAAGTCGAGATCGACGGGGTGGAAGCATGAGCCTCGGCGGCAACCAGCAGTTGCAGGAACTCGCCCAGCAGATTCAGGAACTCGAACAGCAAAAGGAGGCCGTGCAAGGCGAGATAGAGGCGCTCCGGGCCGAGCAAACCGAAATCGACGAAGCGGTCGAGGCAATCGAGAAACTCGACACCGATTCGACCGTCCAGGTGCCCCTGGGCGGCGGCGCGTACGTTCGCGCCACCGTCGAGGACATCAAGGAGATCATCGTCGACCTCGGTGCTGACTACGCCGCCGAACGCGACGAGGCGGGCGCGGTCAGCACGCTCGAATCGAAACGGGACACGCTCGACGAGCGCATCGAGGACCTCCAGTCCGAAATCGCCGAGATAGAAACCGAGACCCAGGACCTCGAAAGCCGCGCCCAGCAGATGCAACAACAGCAGATGCAGGGGATACAACAGCAGGAGTCCCAGGACGAGTAGTTTCCTCCCATGTTCGACGGACTCAAGGAAAAACTCGATAGCTTCACGCAGGACGCTCAGGAGGACGTTGACGACGCCATCGACGCCGAAGTGGAAGACGACCCCGACGCGGATGCCGTCGACGGGGACGGCGAGGACGCCCCGAGTGGCGACCGCGCCGACGGTGAACCCCTCGCCGGCGAGTCGACCGGCGACGGGTCCGATACCGACGGTGGGGAGGCCGTCGAGGCCCCATCCGAGGCCGTCGATTCTGAGTCCGAACCCGAGTCCGACGAGGAGGACGACGACGGGCGTGGGTTGACGAAGCGTGCGAAACTGTTCGCGACCGGCAAGACGGTCATCGACGAGGACGACCTCGAATCCCACCTGGAGGAACTGGAGTTCGCACTGCTGGGAAGCGACGTGGAGATGGAGGTCGCCCAGGAAATCCTCGCGGGCGTCGAGGAGAACCTCGTCGGCGAGACGCGCCGTCGCCTCTCCAGCACCGGCAACCTCGTCAGGGACGCCCTGCGGGAAGCGCTGTACGACGTCATCAGCGTCGGCCAGTTCGACTTCGACGAGCGCGTTCGGGCGGCCGAGAAGCCGTTCGTCATCATCTTCACCGGCGTCAACGGCGTCGGAAAGACGACGTCCATCGCAAAGCTGGCCCGGTATTTCGAACGGCGGGGGCTGTCGACGGTGCTGGCAAACGGCGACACGTTCCGCGCCGGGGCGAACGAACAGCTCGAACAGCACGCCCGGAACCTGGACAAGAAGATAATCTCCCACGAGCAGGGGTCGGACCCGGCGGCGGTCATCTACGACGCCGTCGAGTACGCCGACGCCAACGACGTCGACGTGGTGCTCGGCGACACGGCGGGTCGCCTCCACACCAGCGACGGCCTGATGGACCAGCTGGCCAAGATCGACCGCGTCATCGACCCCGACATGACGCTGTTCGTCGACGAGGCGGTCGCCGGCCAGGACGCAGTCAACCGCGCCCGCGAGTTCGACCACGCCTCCGAAATCGACGGGACTATCCTGACGAAAGCCGACGCCGACCCCCAGGGCGGCGCGGCCATCTCTATCGCCCACGTTACCGGGAAACCCATCCTGTTTCTCGGCACCGGGCAGGACTACGACGACCTCGAACGGTTCGAACCCGAACGCATCGTCGACGAACTTATCGGCGAGGAGTAACCACACTCCCGGGCGTTCGATAGCTCTTTCCGTTCGGAAAGTTCGCCAGGCTCCGTTTTCCGTGCCCGAGGCTGCTGTGTTCGGTAGTACGGTTCCCTGCGTCCGTCCGCCCGTTTCAGCCGCCGAAACAGGGATAATTCCGGGCAGGGCCCAAAAGAGTCACAATAACCACTATCAGGTCTGTTGTTTCCACCTCCTTGCGCGTTGTTGACACCCTCCTCCGCCTGAAGGCGGAGGAATCCCAAGCGTTGGGATATTAGGGTTTGCAGTCTGCCTGTTCTCTCGGTGTGAACGACCCGCTCTCGCGGTTGAACAGGAAGACTCCGGGCTGTGCCAACCAGCCGTTACTCATATCCCCCGT